>JAYEGV010000018.1:0-15629 GCA_034659235.1 Methanobacteriota archaeon | reverse complement strand
AATAAATACCTGTGCCAGGCGTTCGAATGTTCCGGCGGTACATATAATACCACCCGGACCAAATTATTAATTGAGAGAGGAAGAGCAGTCACCGCGACATTAGTCGTGAGGAAAGTCCCCTCACCACTGGACACACGGATGCCGAGATGGCTTATGGCGAGAGTTTTGGCTCTGACACAGAAACGATACCACGGTATGCATAATGCGATGATGCCGGAAGGCTGAGGTCACATATCGTGGATGAAACGGTCTAATCCCCGTGGGTGCAAGCCAGCGACAGGGCACGCGCGAAAGCGCAGCGGAGTCCAGCCGTGCCCGGGTATGGCGCTCAGTCGAATGCTGCTATGAACAGAAAGGGGCTTACTCTCCTCACTCACCCAATATGATCAGCGCCACATCCTGATCATCTTCAGCGTATTTCCCATGAATCGGATGATCGCCACAGACGATTACGCCAGTATTCCTGTCGATATTCCTGCAAATCTCTTTTATGTGATTATCGATACTTTCTGCCGCAATTTTCAGTTCATCGAAACTTCTTCCTTCATGCGCATACCGGTCGATCGCCCTGAAGTGGATTGCCATAAGAACCGGTCTGTGTTTCAGAAGATCGATCGAATATTTCCTGATCTTCATATCATAATCAAGTATATCGCTGCTGTCAGGCACGCCCGCAGATAGATCGATCTTTGTTTTCATGGCTGCTGCACCCTTGCTCTCAATAACAACCGCTGATCTGATGCCGCACTCCTCTGCACGTTCGAGTATCGATTTGATCGATGAGGTGAGCACATCAGCGGTGGTGAGTATGCCATGGGTATGTGGATAGCATCCTGAGAGGATCGATGCGATCGCTGGTGTCGTATGATCTGCGACAGCCCTGCACCGGATGGTAGTACCTCGTACATGAGGCATACTGGATCGCAATCGCTGGTATGTTAGATAGCCAAGACTATCAACGATGATCAGTATCGCCCGATCGCATCGCTGCAAACGATCAGCCAGTCCAGGTATCACGTTTCCATCCGCACCGGGAAGTGGTATACCAATCACTTCGGCAATCGTTGGTGCAATATCAATAAGGCTATATATAGCTCTGTTATTGACGGGACAAGAACAACTCGATCCAGGATACATTGATCATGTCGCCCCGTTTTCCTTCCATCTCCTCTGTTCCGATCTTGATATCGTTCACCTGTATGTCTGGTAGATATCTATTCCGTGTCACTTCGACTGCATCTACTGCGCGCGAGATTGCGTGCCCACGCGCCTTCACCACCACATCGTCTGTGCCTTTGTTGAACTGTGCCATGATTGCCATGACATAATCCATCACGCTCTTCTTGCCCACGAATACAGAATTGTCATCTGATTCGTTCGTCCGGGTCGCTGTGTCCACATCGCTTGTTTCCGGTGTCATGTAACAACCTCGCTCCGATTGCGTTATGTGACTTCAATCTGATCATCTGGTATCAACTGGTATATAACAGTGACGCTTTGCAGAAACGGGCACTGTCTAAAAATCCAGTGATTTATCACCGCGGAGATCGCAGAGGACGCAGAGTTTTAAGACTGTTCTAATCCTCGCTGGGTTTTCTGATGTCTCTCTCGTTCTCCGCGTACTCTGCGGTTAAACTTAAGGATATAGTGGTTTCACTGGAAAAATCGACAGTGTCGCAGAAACGTTTATGTGGCATAATAAGAGAGTACACATCAATGGCTAAGAAAAAAGCAAGTGGCAGCGGACTCATGTCTTCCGCGGGTCTGATGAGATACTATGAGGCAGATGAGTCAGCGATACGCATCGATCCGAAGACCGTGATCATGATCGGGGTTGTTGCTGGCATACTCGCAGTCGTGCTTGGTTTTCAGTTTGGAACCTGGCCCGCCTGAAGATCTTTTACCATGTATGCGCCCTCACGTACATACCCGCGTCTCCGGTAGTACTCACGTACACCGATACCGCTTGTAATTGCTATTTTTTCGAACCCGTGCTCATAAGCGATATTACATGCCTTATCAAGCAGTTCACCTCCATAACCCCGATGCTGCCACTGACCGTTATTGGGATCCTCTCCAACGGGAACCATCCTTCCATACACCATCAGTTCACGCACGAGAGCAGCGTCCTTTAATTCGGTTCGATGGGGTGAATATGGAAATCGTAGTCGCAGAAAACCGATTAAGATATTGTTTTTCATGTCCTCAAAGGATATGAAGTGCTCGGTTCCGCCACATGCTTTGTATGTTTCGACCAGCAGTTTGATATTCTCTGATTCAGGCTCAATCCCACGCAGCGATGCATGTCCGACCTCACGGCATCTGATGCAGGTGCATGACCCTCCTATCGATCGCAGTCTCTCTTCTGCGAGCTGGCGGATATTGCTCTTTGTAACGCCGGCTGCGATCTGGTGCGCAGGAATATCCCGCTGAATTCGCTGCAGTCGCACCCATTTCGGAAGCATGGATTTGATATTCGCAAGTAGTTCTACAGCGCAAAAATTGTCAAGCGATCGATAATCTCCATTCCTCCACCACTGGTGCAGCACCGTTCCCTCGGTTACGAGCGTGGGATATATCTTCAGATGATCAGGGCAGAATCCAGGATCGCTGAAGAGTGTTTCAAACATGCGGAGATCATGATCCTCATCAGATCCTGGAAGACCGATCATTATGTGGAATCCAACCTTGAGCCCGCTGTCCCGCAATCGCTGATTGGCAGCGACCGCATCCTGCACGGTATGTCCACGATTGATCTTCGTTAGTACATGATCGTATACGCTCTGAACCCCTATCTCCACCTTTGTTGCTCCAAGTTCAAGCAGATGATCGATCTTCTCTTTATGTAAACAATCAGGGCGTGTTTCAAACGTGATTCCGATATCTCTGATCGATGCAGTCTCATTTGTAGCGATGGCAGATTCAATATCCTGATCGGTCATGCCGGAGGTTTTATTTTCTGTGTTAATCTTGTGTAATCTCGTGGTTTGTCTTGGGGAATAACCACAAGATTCCACAGATTTACACGAGACATACGAGGCATTGAAATCGTTCATAGCCTCCAGACTTCTCCTGATGAACCACTGCTGGTAATCCAGCGGTCTCGCGGTGAACGTCCCGCCCATCACGATCAGTTCAACCTTGTCGACCGGATGACCGATGCTCTGCAACTGCCGCAGGCGGGTTGTCACCTGCCGGTATGGATCATAGTCACACTGTATCGCACGCATGGTTGCCGGCTCTCTGCCCATGTAACTCTGCGGCGTATGAAAATTGGACGCAGGACCACCCGGACATGGGATGCAGGCTCCATGCGGACACGGGTGCGGCGAGGTCATCACCGCAATCACTGCAACACCTGATACCGTGCGAACCGGCTTACGCTGAAGCAGACGGATTATGTGCTTGTACTCATCAGCAGAGGAGAGAGCGAGGATCTCTGAATTCTTTGGCAGGCTAGGGAGTTTATATCTGGCGCTGATCCGTTTCTTGGCGGTGTTGAGTTCACGTTTGTTTGTTATTTCGTGATTCAGGATCTGTTCAAGGATCTCGCGACATGCTGATTCATACATCGTGTGTATATTGTTTTGTTTGTATCTTAATGGTTCGTGGTGATGGGTTCCAGACGTAAAAGAGATATCTGTGTAAGCTTGTGGTTATTGTATGGAACCGACTTTAATAAAATTCCAGCCAAAAAATTCCCAGAATCGACACCTACTCACCTAACTTGCACTGAAATTTGTAGGGACAACTGGTTTTATCTCCCATACCTCCGCTGACGCTTCTGATAGTCCCGTATAATTCTTAAGAAATCCAGTCTCCGCATGTCAGTGAAATTCACATCTGTAAAATATAGTTCTGAATATATTGTCTGCCATATCAAAAAATCAGTCAGATGCTTTCCTCCTGCCCGGATGACCAGATCCGGATTGTGCTTGAAAAGAAGGTGAGATTCAATCATATCTGAATTAATGCTATCGTACTCAATTTCTCCTCTCTCTACTTTCCTTAAAATAGCTTTTATCGCATCTGTGAGCTCGAGTTTCCCACTGTAGCCGATCGAGATGTCGAGTTTAATCTTTGGATCCCCTTCTCCGATGGAGCTTACCCGCACACCGGAATCGCTCTTGATGTATATTTGTGCAACCAGATCGGTTCTGGCTAATCTATCGATGATCTGTAAAATCACATCTTCCATCGGAGGTCCGTCTGTGATTACAGCGATGTAAACGATGAGCGATCTGATATCGAGATCTGCGCACCACGAAACAAAGGATCGTAGTTGTTTGACTCCGTTCGCTGCGAAGAGATCATTTTCTGCCAGCACGAGCGTGAGTCCGTCAGGCAGATTATGCCCGGTGATCTGATAGCGCACTCGATGCTCGTATATGCGTTCGTAGATGCGTTGAAGCATTAATGTGTACTGTGCTGGCGATGATGATTATTGTTTGTGCAGGTACGGCGATGTCTGTGGTCGGGTCACTTTCGATTGATCACTGAAATCAAATTTACTTGAGTTGAGTTCCATTCTATTTTTTAGAAGCGTTTAAATATTAGTTCGTTCATCCGAAGTTTATGAGTCTTGTAAGAGATGCACAGAACGGAAACATCACAGAAGAGATGAAAGTGGTTGCGCGGGTAGAAGGCGTTGACCCTGAATTCGTACGTAAAGGAATCGCAAGCGGAAGAATCGTTATTCCGGTAAGCCCGTATCGAGAGACCATGCCGTGCGGCGTCGGAAAAGGGATGCGCACCAAGGTGAATGCATCGGTCGGCACATCATCTGATATCGTGGACATCGATCAAGAGGTGAGAAAGACACAGGTAGCAGAGAAGGCGGGTGCTGACACCATCATGGAACTCTCGACAGGTGGCGATCTCGTCGAGGTCAGAAAGCGTGTGATCGCAGCAACCTCACTATCAGTGGGGAGCGTTCCTCTGTATCAGGCGTTCATCGAGGCGATCGAGAAGAATGGTGCGGTTGTGAATATGAATCCTGATGATCTATTCCGGATCACAGCGGAACAGGCGAAGCTTGGAACGAACTTCATGGCGATTCATACGGGAATCAACCTCTTAACAGTCGAGCGTCTGAAGAAACAGGGAAGATACGGCGGACTGGTCTCACGAGGCGGCGCATTCATGACCGCATGGATGCTGCATAACGAGAAAGAGAATCCGCTGTACAGCGAGTTCGATTATCTCCTTGAGATCATGAACGAGCATGAGGTTACGCTCTCGATGGGGAACGGGATGCGGGCAGGCGCTGTGCATGACGCAACCGACCGGGCAGGAATTCAGGAACTGATCATGCATGCGGAACTGGGTGATCGTGCTTACGAGGCAGGCGTACAGGTCATAATCGAGGGTCCGGGTCATGTACCGGTCAACGAGATCGAGACAAACATCACGCTGATGAAACGGTTGAGCAGCGAAAAACCATTCTACATGCTTGGTCCGCTGGTAACCGACATCGCGCCCGGATATGATCACATCGTAACAGCAATCGGAGGTGCAATCTCCAGCAGCTGCGGCGCTGATTTTCTCTGCTATGTGACACCGGCAGAGCATCTCGCACTCCCGAACGAGGAGGATGTCTACGAGGGTGTGATGGCGTCGAGAATCGCTGCGCATGTTGGCGATATGATCAAGTATGGCGACAGAGCAAAGAACTGGGATCTTGATATGGCACGAGCACGGCGTGATCTGGACTGGAGCAGGCAGTATGAGCTTGCAATCGATAGAGATCGTGCAGAGGAGATCAGAAGCAGCAGGCTACCAGAGGATACTGAGGCGTGCACGATGTGCGGAGACTTCTGTGCGTTAAAGATTGTGAAGGAGAACTTTAATTTCGATCGGTGATCTCCTGATCCGGGAATCGCATCCATCGGCGTCCCGGACGCCGCGGGAGAGGGGGTGGGGTTATTGGTGTAGATGGTGATTAATCTGGTTTTTTTTGAGTTGTTGTTTATATAATTCTTGAAAAAGTTCGTTGCTGATGCAGATCCGATTGCTTTCGCTTGTATCCTGTGTATGCTCGAAGGCGATGCCCGCAGTCCAAAAAAGGCAAAACGCTCATAAGGTTCTGAGTCAACCATTTTAATTTAACTTCATCACATTTCAAACCGAAATCCTTTTATATGGTTGCATGAGCATATATAGATCGCTCACCGAATACGGCGGTGGTACGCAACAACCCAACGATACGCAACGGTACAACTATTGCGTGTCAGAGGTGTAAGATGAACAGAACGAAAATATTGGTATTGAATATGATGATAGCCCTGTGCATACTAACGTTCTCAGCGCAGGCATACACAACAGAAGTGCATGTGGCAAGGTACGCCGCGGATGGCGAAACGATACTGAACGAGACGGCGGTAAACTACACCTGGATGGAAGCGAATCTACCAGTACAGGGAGACGGTGTAACACACTACTACCACCAGGGACCTGTCTTCGAGGATGCATGGGAACAGACCTACAATAAGACGTTTACTGGCGATTGGAACTCCTCAGAGGAGAAATGGGACCTGGTAGATTGGGGATCTGGATACGTTCAGGAGGAGCAGTGCAATTGTTACCCTGCCAAGGACTATGGTGCCTGCAAGGGAACAAATGTCAGCGACCTCTGTGACCTTGTCGGCGGCATGTCTCCTGGAGAGACTGTTAAGATCAAGGCGAACGATGGTTTCTCCAAGACGTTCAAGTACAAGAATGTCTATAACTCTGATTCACGGCAGGGCTCGCCGGTCGTGACATGGTATCGCGCAGACGAAGGATACGTATCAGAGGGCTACGGCGACGGCATGTGCCTGGTCTTCTTTGCTGACACTACTGTTAATCCGTGGGGCAGGCATATCTTTGGTATCGGGGACATGTGCGCATGTTTCGATGAAGAGGATTATCACTACTTTGTCAACTATCCAACCTTTTACCCGGCTACCACAGGGTACGCGGTGAAAAAAATCAGCGACATCGAGATCTACAGTGATGAAGTTGCACCTGATGTGATCTTCGATGATTCAGTCACGCTCACGGAAGGGGACTTCACTTTAACTGCGTACAATTCCGGAGAAAATTACTCGGTTAAGCAACTTACGCCGCTGGGGGCACTTGATGCGGCATCCCGGATCGGAGGATTCGACTACAACGTCACCGATAAGAAGTTCAATTCGATTGGCATTCTGATGATTGACGATATCGGAGATTACAAATACAACAAGGTCAACAGTTCTGTAAAATGGGCGTGGAGTTGTGCGGTAAACGACTATGTCCTGGACGACTGGGATAATCCGGAAACCGAAGGTTTGAACATCTATAAACTGCATGATGGAGACGTGGTGTACTACTTCTACGGCAACGTCAAGCTGCCTGATTACGGACCTGAAGACGCCACAGCTGCGGTTAGGATCACGGTTGACGCAGGAACCTGCGTTGACATAATCTTCGATGGTTCAGTTACGCTGGAGGAGGGTAATTTTACGTGGGTTGATAAAAACGGCAATCTGCATGAGGTTTCCAACTTCACGCCTCACGGTGCGCTCGAAGCTGCATCCATTGCCGGTGGGTTTGGTTATAATGGGAGCTGGAAAGGCTCTAAAAAGACTGCTCTGATTGATTGGATCGAAGAATACGGGTATAATAATAGCGTTACGCCCAAACTGACCTGGAACTACCAGTTAAACGGCGTATACCAGAACTATTTCTCTGACACCACCGGCATAAGCAACAATCCGATTACAGACGGCGATTATATTGAGTTCTACTACGGTCCGGCTCAGGAGACTACGGAGAATGCAACCGCAGTCGTCAGAATCACGGTGAACCCGGAACCAGGTGACTGGAATCTCGATCTATCTGGCGCACTCGATGAGACCATCGCAAAGGCTGAATTTGAGGATGAAGTTGCCTGCGGGCATTATGCCAACTGGACTGACCCCGAGACAGGAGCATTCTGGGAGGGTATACCGCTCTGGCACCTTGTCGGGAGGATTGACGATGACATACAGCACGGCTCAGGTGCATTCAACGACACGCTCGCAGCAGAGGGTTACAGTGTAAAAGTAATAGCAGGTGACGGATGGAGCACCAGCCTGGATAGCGCTGATATCGCACGGAACGATGGTTATATCGTTGCAAATAAGCTCAATGGTTCGGAACTTCCGGTGAACACCTCGTCAGGGAAACCATGCTGGCCTCTCCACCTCAAAGGCGCTAATGTGACTGGCGGGCAGCAGGTCGGAAACATCGCTAAGATCGAACTCGTCGGTCTCCCGGAACCACCCGAAGGATGGGAACTCAAATTGCTTGGTGATGTCGGGGACGTTATCACCCAGGCGGAATTCGAGGACGCTGTTTCATGCCATGGCGCGACGTACACAGACGGTGGCGATATCTGGGCAGGTGTTCCGCTCTGGCATCTCGTCGGAGCGGTTGATGACCTCGAGACTACAAGCCACTGGACGTTCAACGATACTCTTGCTGCGACCAACTACACGGTTAAAGTGATAGCAGCCGATGACTACAATCGCACCTTTGACAGCGGCAAGATCGCTTATGGAAACGGCTATATCGTGGCAAATACTCTGAACGGCGAACCACTCGACTATCTGTGCCCGCTAAAGCTTGTGGGAAGTGAAGTGTTCGGTGGAAACCGAGTTGGTAATATCTCCGAAATTGATCTTGTTGAGCTTATCACTCCACCACCTGATCCTGACAGCTATAACCTCAATTTGACTGGCAGGATCACTGATGTACTCTCCCAAGCCGAATATGAGGCTGCTGCCAATTCTTCATGCTATGGAGTGACATGGACTGATCCTGATACTGGCGATGTCTGGGAAGGCGTTCCGCTCTGGTTCTTCTGCGGCTGGGTGGACGACCGAATCCCACACGGACCTGACGGGTTCAACGACAACCAAGCAGCTGCAGGATACAAGATCATCGTGAAAGCAGGTGACGGATATTCCAAAGAATTCGCAAGCGCAGATGTCGCACGTAACGGAGGATATATCGTGGCAGACATGCTGAACTGCGAGCCGCTCTCAAAGGAAGGATCGCACCCGCCATGGCCACTCAGGCTTGTGGGTAGTGAAGTATCTGGTGGAGCCAGAGTCGGAAACATCGTCGAGATCGAGCTTGTCGAATTCGGAGAGCCGCAGGAGCTGCCTTCGATTCATGTCATCATGTACGATGCTTATGGCACCACCATTCTGAACGAGACCAATGTCACCTACCAGTGGATGGAGGAAAACCTCCAGGTAATCGGAGACGGTACAACAGCATACAGGTTCGAGGGAGTTGATTTCACAGAAGGAGATCACTGGGATCAGAATGGGACCTATCCTGGCGGTTTTAAGATCGACAGAGTAGTGAAAGGGACATCAGTAAAGGATCTCTGTGAACTTATCGGAGGCATGGCAGAAGGAACCGAGATCAGGTTCGTCGCAAGCGACGGATATGAAACCAAACTGGGCCACGAAAACATCTACACCGACACTCTTACCGCTGAACAGAGGGAACGTCAGGGCGAGGCGTTCCTTGCATGGTGGACAGATGATCAGGGCTATGTGCCTGACTATTCCAGCGGAATGCGGCTCTTCTTTACTGCAAACGACAGCGATCACATCTTCGGATTGTGGGATATGCACGAGTGCATGGACGAAAAATACTGGCACTACTACTGGAGTGAGGGTATCAGGTATCCGTCGTGCGCAGGTCTTTCAGCCAAATACATTGACACGATCAAGATATACAATGGCACAGAGGCGGACTGGAATCTCACGCTGGACGGTGCCATCACTGACACCATCAGCAAGTCCTACTTCGAGCAGGCTCTCGCCTGCACGATGGGCGATCACGCAGCCGAATATACGGATGAGGAGGGCAGAACATGGGAAGGCTTGCCTCTCTGGCTGCTCTGTGGCTGGGTTGACGATTCAAACCAGCATTCCGAAGGCGCATACAATGACGCGCTTGCCGCAGCAGGGTACAATATTGCAGTCATCGGAAGCGACGGATATAGCGTGACAATTGACAGCAGAGATACGATCAGGAACAGCAATTACATCGTTGCGAATACACTCAACGGCACGCATATACACGAGGACAGTTCGAACTGGCCTCTCAGACTCGTTGGTGCTAATATATCTGTCAGCATGACCGTCAAAAGGATCGTGGTATACAGTAACAAGACGATGCTGCCTGGTGATGCAAATCATGACGGAAGACTCTCGAGTGTCGATGCGATACTCGCTCTGCGGATGGCTGTCTGCGAAATCAATACTGATCTCGTGGCGGATATGAATCAGGATGGACGGATAACCTCGCTTGATGCACTCATGATCATGCAGGCGATCCACAACCCGTCTCCATCGCCAACGCTTTTATGGGGACCCTACATCACCGGCACCACGACAAACTCTACGATGATCAACTGGAAGACAGAAAATGCAACCAACGGGACGCTGAAGTATGCAACAGAGGAATATTACACAACTTATGGCGACTACGACCACATACTCACAGATACGAGCGAGATGCAACTGCACAATCTCGTTATCACGAATCTGACACCAGATGCGGTATATCATTACCAGATAACCATCGGAAACAAACCCACCAGCGACTGCACCTTCAGAACATTTCCGGCAGACGGATCGTTCACTTTCATCGTATATGGAGATACGAGAGAGCAGACCGGATCATTCACGCAGATGGAGCGGCATAAACTCGTTTCTGATCGTATTGCGGAAGAGAATAATGTCTCGTTTGTGATACACACAGGAGATTTTGTCTGCAATGGAAACGACCTCGATGAATGGAACGACTTCTTTAATGCCGGAAGAGCGATGCTGGCAAATACCACGATTTATCCGGTGCTCGGGAACCATGAGTACAACCATACAAACTACTACGATGCCTTCGGCGTTCCGGAATGGTATTCATTCGACTGTGGGAATGCGCATTTCACCATCCTTGACAGCAACGAGGCAGACCGAACAGAGCAGACAGAATGGCTGCAGAACGACATTGACAGCAATGCGACATGGAAACTCCTATCCTTTCACCATCCGCCATACAGTTCTGCTAAAAATCGTGATGGTGGATGGATAAATCTCAGAGACTACTGGGAAAATATTTTCATAAACAACAGTGTAGATGCCGTATTCAACGGTCATGTGCACGCCTATGAGCGATACAAGGAGAATGGAATCCAATACATGGTTTTGGGCTGCGGTGGCGCGCCGTTGTACTCTCTTGCTGAGGAGAAGATATCAGGCTATCAGAACAGTTTTGAACATACGCTCGGATACGCCAGGATTACGATGGATGGCGATACTGCAACAGTGGATGTGATAAAAGTCGCAGACATCTCAACAGTTGACGGGAATGTTACTCTCTACCTGCCGAATACGATATTTGAGACCGTTGTCCTCAGTTAGATTCCCGCGATTGGATTGGAAGGTGAAAAATGAGGAAATCAGTGCTACTGGTGATGTTGGGCAGTGGCATTGCGCTCCTATTTGTAACACTTTTGGCACAGGCATACACAACAGAAGTGCATGTAGTAAAGTACGCAGCTGATGGCGAAACGATACTGAACGAGACGACTGTAACATACCAGTGGATGGAAGAAAATCTCCCGGTTCAAGGAGACGGGATAACCCATTACTACTTCCAGGGACCTATATTTGAAGAGCAATGGGAGAACACATACAATCTAACATATACCGGTGGAGATTGGGGCTCTTCAGAAGAAAAGTGGGATAAAGTAGACCGGGGATCAGGATACGTACAGGAAGAGCAGTGTAACTGTTATCCTGATAAGGACCTTGGTGCATGTAAGGGAACCGATGTCAGGGACCTGTGCAACCTTGTCAGTGGAATGTCACCTGGTGATGAGGTGAAGATCAAAGCAATTGATGGTTTTTACAAGATGTTCCCCTACTCTGTCATCTACGATAATGAGCCTGCCCTGGGTCCTTATGTTCTGACATGGTACTCCATGGATGCCAAAGAGGGTGGTACAACATCAGGATATACCGGGCATGACTACACAACCGGAATGCGAGCAATGTTCTTCTCAGACACTTCCGTAAATCCATGGGGCGAACATATCACAGGAATAGGCGACATGACAAACCACATTCCTGAAGACTGCTGGCACTACTATTATAGTTCAGGAATCCGTTATCCTGCACTTGGCGGATACATGGTGAAGGGCGTAAGTGAGATTGCGATATACAGCAGCATAGAACTCCCTGAATTAAGCTCAATTGTGGTCTTGCCAGCCGACGCAACACTGGATATCGGGGATGTGCAGCAGTTCAATGCAACTGGGTATGATCAATCGAGTACTGAAATGCCAAATATCGTCGTTACGTGGACAAGCAGCAACGAGACTGTCGGAACGATCGATGGTGCAGGATTATTTACTGCACTCTCTGCCGGGGATGCCGCGATAGCAGCAGAGAATGGGACAGTGACTGGAACCGCGAGTGTAACCGTGTCCAGCCCATCGCCGGCATCAACCCCAACCCCTTCGAAAGTTCTGACTGCGATTACAATCTCGCCAGCAGCAGTAACACTGAATGTTGGCGAAACACAATGGTTCACAGGAGCAGCGTACGATCAGAACCATCGCAAAATGCCGGATATCATCGTTACGTGGATGAGCAGTAACGAGACTGTTGGAACGATCGATGATGCTGGATTCTTTACTGCACTTTGTGCCGGGGATGCCACGATAACGGCAGAAAATGAAACAACGACCGGGACAGCAGGTGTAACAGTATCCAGCATAGCGCCAACGCCAACCAAAACGCGGCCAGTGGTTATAACACAGTCTCCATCCCCCACACCAGCTCAGAGTCCATCTCCTCTGCCGTCCGCAACATCACCTGCACCAAAAGCAACGCCACGTTCACCAAGTTTCAGATCGCCAGGATCTGGAGCTCTATTTGTGATCATCGGATTGCTGGTGATATCTTATGTGATCAAACGGAGGAAAAACATAAAATGAAACGAAAAATCTACTTAACGGTTCTGCTTCTGCTGCTTGTGTGTTCGACATGTGAGGCAGCCGAACCAACGACGTCGGTTCGGGTAGTAAGGTACGCAGAGGACGGTTCAGTCTTAAACGAGACTGCCGTAACATACCAATGGATGGAGACAAATCTACCGGTCTGCGGAGACGGAGTAACGCATTACTACCATCAGGGACCGGTATTTGAAGGCGATAAATGGGATCCGAACGAGACGACAAATTTTAAGGACAGGGGTGCTGTTAAGGGCACGGATATCAGGGATTTGTGCGATCTGGTAGGCGGAATGTCTCCTGGTGATGACGTAATGATCCATGCACCGGATGGCTACCATGTGGAGTTTGGCTACACTAATGTCTATCAACCACAACAGAGACAGGGACCGATCGTTCTGTGCTGGTATAACGGCGAGGATACTGAAGTAGGTGAGCGACAGGGTGAGGGATATCCACCTGACTATTATGTAGGGATGCGACTCGTCTTCTTTTCTGATGACCACGTCTTCGGGGACTGGGACATGCACGAATGTTTTCCTGAAACGTCACAGCACTTCTATGAACTATATCCATCTACAAACGGGTTCTCAGTGAAACGGGTTGATGAGATCAGAATATACAGCGGCGGATACACCGGCGATGCCGGAGGTCCGGCAAAATCGATGCCCGCATCTGAACTGACATCAAGTCAGGTACCCGGTTTTGAAACTATATTTGCGATTGCCGGATTGCTGCTGGTTACCTGTATTTCAAGGAGGAGACGATGAAACTGAAACTCCCCATTCTGGTTGTGTGTATCGGTGTTGTCATCGCTGCAACCGGATGTCTGCATCCTTCCGGAGTCACAGAGGAGAAGATCGATTGGAATCTGACGTTGATCGGCGATTGCGAGAGAGTGCTGACATTCGATGAGATCAAAGCAATGCCATCTTATGATGGATATGGCGGGTTCTTTACGACCGTTGGTGTCGTAAATGGACCGTTTAAGTGCAGAGGCGCCCCCCTCGAAGAAGTATGTGACCTCGTTGGTGGAATCAACGCATCAAACACTCTTTGGGCATCTGCTTCCGATGGATACCTGATGGTCTTCACTTATGATCAGGTTAAGGGCGATTTTATCACCTACGATCCGGCAACGATGAGGGAGGTACCGCACCGAGACTTAACGATGATACTGATGTATGAACAGGACGGTGCATCATTGCCAGAGGATTGTGGCAGACCACTCAGACTTGCTATCGTTTCGAGTGATAAACTCCTGACAGAAGGGCATTACTGGGTTAAATGGGTAAATAAAATAGAGATTAAGACATGAAAGCGATACCGATTGTAGCTCTGGTAATAATTGCTGCTGTGGTTGTTACGGCTGTATATCTGCCACACGAACGAGAGAAAACGAAATTAGAGGTCGTCTATGCTGGGAGTTTGATTGTGCCATTCAAAGAGATGGAAAAGCAATTCGAAAGCATACATCCGGGTGTGGATCTGCAGATGGAAGGGCACGGGAGCATTCAGGCGATCAGACATGTGACCGATCTGCACGAGTGCGTGAATGTGGTCACGGTCGCAGATGAAAACCTCATTCCAGACATGATGTATCCTGATTATGCAGACTGGTATGTGAGATTTGCGACAAACCAGATGGTGATCGCGTATACCAACGAAAGCAAGTACGCTTATGAGATCAACGACTCAAACTGGTATCGGATTCTCGCACGACCGGATGTTACGTTCGGATTCTCAAATCCCATGATGGACGCGTGTGGATACAGGACGCTGATGGTGGCACAGCTTGCTGAGTTGCATTACGCTAATCAGACGATCTTTGACGATCTCATAGCGGACAATTTTGATCCTGCAATCTCCGTGGAGAGTGATGATGACCGCTCCATCGTGATCGTACCTGAGATACTTGAGCCGCGAACCGAAAAAGTTGCCATCAGGGGCGGAAGCGTGCAGCTGCTGGCACTGCTCGATTTTGGTGAGATCGATTACGCCTTTCTGTACAAGAGTGTCGCCAGGCAGCATGGATTGCGGTTTGTTGAGATGCCTGTCGAGATTGATCTGAGTTCTCCCGAATATGAGGACAACTACAAAAAAGTTGTAGTTCAACTTGGATTTCAACGTTTTACATCTGTGGGAACTGATCGAGAAGGTAAACCGATCTTCTATGCGATAACAATACCGAAGAACGCACCGCATCCGGAACTTGCCGTGGAGTTTGTGGAGTTTGTGATAGGTGAGGAGGGACTTGGCATGCTTCAGGATATGGAACAACCTACAGTCCCGCTGGTGGCTGATAATCCGGATAAAATGCCTGATAGACTCAGATCCGCGGCTGTAACAGAGATGAAGGATTAACCATTTGCATGGCAGATGAGATCGACCATCCCAACCCAGTTCTCGATCATCCTGAGCCCCAGAGGCGGATGGAATTTACACGCTATCAAGATTATTACGCTGAAAAGTCATGCCTGTGTCGCTATTCTCTCCGCTTGCAGAGCGAAGACGAAAACCCTGTGAGGGTTGTGAACGGTCTTGGTTATAACTCTATCTTCCCAGCCGCCGCCTGCAGGATCATGAG
>JAYEGV010000017.1:0-3147 GCA_034659235.1 Methanobacteriota archaeon | reverse complement strand
TATATCCGCAGTTTGAGCATTTCCAGCTGGTCATAATAACCTCAGCAGCCAGAGAACATCTCTGCCTCATGCTCGCCGCAGAACCAGCAGGTCTCAGGGTTATCGCCTTCGGTAAACGTCATCTGCCCGCATGTAAGGCATGCAAACTTAGCCTCGTGTTCGACATGCGTTCCCGGCGGCAGTACAGTCACGGTTCCCGATACTTCCCAGAGTCCGTGCAGGTTGCAGCGCGAGACCGCACGCAGTTTGACAGAACCAACGCTGTCGAGCCTGATTGTGAATACGGTCTTTGGCTCGGTTAGTTGCGGGGTGAGATCGGTTCGCGCCAGGAATACGTCGTCTGCATACAGTTCGATCCACTGTATGTGATGTCCCGGCTCATTCGGATGCTTGAGCATCCCGCCGACCTCTACTTCGATGTCAAACGGCTCCCGTGCCGCAACCTTGACAGGAATGCTGATATGCGGCAGGTGCTTCTTCTCAAGTTCGGTCAGATTCAGGAGATTCGCTGCTCTGTTTATTCGCATGAACTGCTCCTCAATCATTTCTTCAACCATTGTTTATACCTCCTTTGGTTTATTCCACAGATTTGAAGAACTCCTTCCCGACGCCACAGGATGGACACTTCCAGTCGTCTGGCAGGTCTGGAAACGCTGTTCCAGATTCGATTCCGTTATCCGGATCGCCCATTTCCGGGCGGTACATGTATCCGCACATCGTGCATCGATAATTCTTCATGATGTGTCCTCCTCGATCGTACTCAGGTCAGATCCATCGGAACGCCACAGCAGACGAGCTCTCCATCTCCTGCCTCCAGTACCTGAACAACGTTTCCACAGATACTGCATTCGTAAACTTCTCCTTTATTGGTCATATCTACCTCCTATCAGTATTCTTCACACTTAATCTCGAAGTACTCTCTCGGATGATCGCACGACGGACACTCAACAGGCGGTTCTCTGCCCTCGTGCACATACCCGCACTTCCTGCAGACCCAGATGACCTTCGTACCCTTCGCAAAGACCGTATCCTCCTCGACAGTTGCAAGCAGTTTCCTGTACCGCTCTTCGTGATGCGCCTCTGCAATCGCTATCGATCGTAATCTGCTGGCGATTGCATCCAGCCCTTCAGCTTCTGCGACGTCTGCAAACTCCGGGTACATCGTCGTAGTCTCGTAGTTTTCGCCAGATATAGCAGCAGCGAGGTTCTCTCTGGTTGTGCCGAGCGTAAGCGGGGCAGCGGCTTCAACGACGATCTCATCAGGTTTTTCAGGAATCAACGACTTCAGTTCATCGATCATCCTGAAGAGCCACTTCGCATGTTCCCGTTCGTTCTCCGCAGTCATAAGGAAGATCCCCGAGATCTGCTCGTATCCTTCCTTCTTTGCAACTTTTGCATAGAACGTGTACCTGTTCCGAGCCTGACTCTCGCCGATGAAGGCTTTTGTCAGGTTTTCAAGCGTCTCCTTCATGATCCTAATCGCCTCCGGGCTTCACGCTGTAGACCTCAGTAACCGTAACAGTGACAAGATTCTTCGGCGCTGGAAATCCCATTCTGGCAAGCTCTTCCTTTGCCGCGTCAAAGGCATGTCCGCTTGTTGCAAGCGTTGCGGTTCCCTTGAGCTGATATCCTGATGCGGTCTCTGCGTCCACGATATCGATTGCGACCTTTGGATTCTCCATGAGGTTCTTTCTGGTGTGTTCTGAGAAGATGTCTGCAAACTGGATCGTCTGCTCATCAACGATCTTGAAACTGCCCTTTGGCGAGACATTCGGCATTCCGTCCTTCGATGCTGTGGCAACCGAGCCCCATCCGATCTTTTCAAGAATCTTCTTCACATCATCTGTGATCTTATCCATGTTACTCGCCTCCTATTTCTTCTCGGAAAGAGCCTTTGCGATGCTCTCGCCAAATTCCCTGGACTCCTGTCTTATCTTGCCGGTTATTGCGCCTGATACCTGCAACCCGGGTTCTATTGTATCCATGCCCCATTCTTTCATGGCATCAATGATGATTCCGACAGCTTTGGGGCGAGTTGCATAAGGTCCGAATGCTGTACCGACCTTGCCGGATAGATCAAGGCTTCCAGCCTTCTTAAGTAGTTGCTCTACAAAGACGACCGGCTTCAGGTTATATGTTGATGAGCCGATTGCAACAGCATCTGCCGATTCCATGATTGCGAGCGCGTCATCCACACTTGTTGTGCGCCCGCCGCCAGGCACGTCCTCTGTCACATTATCAAGCAGCATCACTTCAATCTCAAGACCCTCAGACCTTGCCCCGTCATCTATCTGTTCTGCCATCTCTCCGGTGTGACCGGTTCCGGTTCCGTAGATTACAGCCAGTTTAGCCAATTACAACACTTCCTTCGTGTGTTTACAGGGCACTGTCTAAAAATCCAGTGATTTATCACCGCAGAGAGCGCAGAGTTTTAAGACTGATCCGATCCTCTGCGTTCTCCGCGTGCTCTGCGGTAAAATTTAAGGATATAACGATTTCACTGGATTTTCCGATTGTGCCTGTTTACAGGATGTTTGAGGAATACGCCCGCATCAGCGGTCAAACATCCCGATACATGCAAATCAGTACGCTTTACGCGCGCTTCACCCCTCTCCTTGCGATACAACTTTAAAAACGTATCGTTCGAATATCGTCAAAAATTTCCAGATTCTCAACGATATTCGCAAAAACAGCCACCCGATATCGATTGCGATGTGCAAATAAGCCACCAAAACGCTTATTATAGGTCACACAATTGAGTACCCTGAAAGGTGATCAAAATGGCTGAAGAACCAAAACTTGCACACGAGGAACCAACGCAGGGAGCAATTAGCGAGATCGAGGAACTCAAGATAGAGATCGTTGAGATGCTAAAAAATGCGGCGGTCAAGTTCCCTGTGAAGGACAAGCACGAGCTTAAGAATATATTCCCGCCGGGAACCAGGATGGCATGCAGGGTCGGTGGCAAAGAGACGCATTTCGATGAACTCGCCGAGACGCTCGACCCTGATGACTTTCCACTCGAAGATGCATCAGAGGTGGCGTCAAAGATCCTCTCCAGATGTTCCCTCACGTAGGTGTGAGGGACTTTTGTATTTTTACCGTTATATAACAGAGGTTGGATGGTATGCTAAGCGAAACGATGAT
>JAYEGV010000016.1:0-3159 GCA_034659235.1 Methanobacteriota archaeon | reverse complement strand
CACTATTTTTGGGTGAAAATCAGGAGGAACTTTGCGTTACTTTGAAACTTGAGTCAATGATCGTCTATCTCACGCTTCATACCACAGATATACCGGCAGCAAGGCATCCAATCACATACCCGATAATCGCGCCCGTATTTAAGAAAGGCAGTCCTGCCTGCGGCTTTCCCTTCATCACAACCACCATCAGCACCACATATCCGAGCAGTGTCCCAATCGCCGCAAGAATCGCGGGCAGTGTGACAGATCCGAGCAATGGGAGTTGCACGTATCCCTCATGGATGAATATATTGGCGGATACCACAAGGATCGTGGGCATCACAGCATCGCCGAGCCCCATGAAATATGCGCCACGCTCCTCCCCCTTTTCCGCATCAAAGTCGCATTTCACAAATGAGTAATCCTTTCGCTTCGGAACCACGAACAGAATTGGTGCCCGTATATCCATCACACCCTCAGCGAGTGCGATCATGTGCTTTGTCTTGTACACCGAGATAATATCATAGATCGTGAGAAGAATCAACAGGAGGAGGGTCGGAACGATCGCAAGCGAGATTCCAATGATAGCGCTTGCACCCGCGCCAACAAGAACTCCTGTGATGTCGACCACGTACCACTCCGGAAACTTGTACAGCAGCGCGGTCAAAAGCACAGTCAGGATCAGGGAAAGTGTGGGGTCTATGAATATGATAAACACGTAATATATGGTTGCTGCTACCGCAAACAGAATAATCGCATGGAGGATATATTTTTTGTTGATTTTGATTACGAAGAGGATGAATGCTGTGAATACCAGTATGAGTATAATATAATATATCGGATTCCAGACCGACGATGGGTTCTCGAATGCACGCATTCCTTCTGTTTCCATCGGAACTGCCATCGCAAGCGCAAGCACCTGCACAATGATGATAAATCCTGCCATGCCGATTAACGGGACATATTCGGATACTGGTTTCACAACATTACTTGGATGGCGGTGTTTGTAAACCTATTGGGCGGATGAAGAACGGCATGTCGAGTGAAATCAGCATCTATTCGTGATTGATACCATCCTGCAAAATCTCTAAAATGGCACAACACCATAAAGCATGACCGTCCCTGCCTCGAAAGATATATCTATTAGACTTATTATAACATGATACGACCGACAATATCCATACAAGAGTCATACATGGTAGTCAGAAGAAATATTTCTCTCGAAACGGATCATCTGAAACTGCTTGGACCATTGGTCGAACAGCACAGTGGTAATTTCAGTGCGGTGATGCGGGAAATCATCGAGTTTGTTGATTTCATGATCCAGCGTTATGGATCGCTCGATGAGGCACGTTATGCAAGTCTGGATGATAAACACCGGTCTCCGCGCGAACTCTTGATTGAGGATGGTTTCTGCGCAATGATCGATTATCCCATGTTCGAATGGTTCTTAAAACGTACAAAAGATATTCTGGTTGATCCTGAGATGCTGGACGATATCATTGATCCGCTAATAATCAACAGAATATCCGAACTGGTTGAACATCTCAATCGTAAATGGAAAGAGTATGGCTGGCAGACCACAATAATTATGGAATATGATAACGATATTGCACCGAAGACCGGCATCTCTGTTATCACTGGAAGAAGTATGCATTTGAATGAGTTTTTGTCCGGGATGATTGGTCTGTTTCTCGCAAGACAGAAGCATCTCGGAATCATGAGGGTCGATAGAAGGATGAGATCGGTACGCATGGATCTGCAGCGAAGGGATAACATGAATATGGCATACAATGATTTGCTGCATCATTTCGGAAATTTGCACAGCGTGATCAATGAGATACAGGTAAAGCCAGACTTCTGGCATACCATGGTCGATCTGCACGCAGAATCAGACTACAACATGGTTACGATACACAGGCACGAGTTCGAGGATCTGCTCGCGCATCGAATACCGCTGGATACGACCGTCTTAGAGAGAAGCATGAGAAATAATATCGAACGTCCGGATATCCTGAAACATCTGAAGCATCTGTACGAGACCATGCACATCGTCGAGCATATCGATATCAACGGCAGCAAGATCCTGGTCGACCATGGTTACCGTGATCAGGATTCGATTGACACCATCAAGGAGATGCTGACCAGATCGCTTGCTGCCAATGGATATACGTACAGGGCAGACGAACTCGGGCGTCTGATCGTGCTGCAATCGGTGGATGAACAATGATGCAGAAGGAAGAGAAGGTGATGGTGATTCTTCTCATAATGGCAATGCTCTCGCTCTCGGTATTATACCTCTCAACATGACGATAACACCCGCTCTGACAGTGGATATCATAATCGAATATCAGCAGAAGATCGTGCTTATCAAACGTAAGAATGATCCGTTCAGGGATAAATACGCGCTTCCCGGAGGATTCGTTGAGATTGGGGAGACTACAGAGGATGCCGCATGCAGGGAGGCAAAGGAGGAGACAGGACTTGATATCGATATCAAAGCACTGGTCGGTATATACTCTGATCCGGCAAGAGACCCGCGCGGGCACACCGTCTCAGCATGCTACCTCGCATCAGGATCCGGTACGCTCTCTGCTGGCACCGATGCTGCTGATGTAGGATTGTTTGATCTCGACCAGATCCCGAAACTGGCTTTCGATCATAACAGAATGATCTCTGATGCATCCGGAAAGTTTTCAGTGAAGAAAATCGGAATCGTGAGATCTCCTGTAAAAGAGTTCATCGATAGATGGGCGGATGTGGTATCTGAGATTGTTCTGGAGAAGCAGTACACAGATGCTCTGGACGGGCTTGATGAATTCTCTCATGCTGTGATCGTATTCTTTCTGCATAGAGTGAGAGGTGAAATGAGGATGAAGACGCATCCGAGAGGAAGAGCCGATATGCCGTACATCGGGATATTTGCTCTGTGCACGCCGCGTCGACCAAACCCGATTGGCATAACCGTTGTTGAGATCATCAGAAGAGATGAGAATGTTCTTATGGTAAAAGGGCTCGATGCGATCGATGGAACGCCGGTACTGGATATAAAGCCGTACATTCCGCAAAGGGGTGATGTGATGGTTGCGGAGTGGGTTGACCGGCTGTTTGAGGGTCAGTGATTATCATATAGGATGAAAAAGGTTCTTCAAAAGTGACCTCTCAGCGGTTTAAAGATAT
>JAYEGV010000015.1:0-3167 GCA_034659235.1 Methanobacteriota archaeon | reverse complement strand
GATGAAACTGCTGATCCTGTACGGAGGAAACTTCGGGGAGCGAGTGATACGAAACCTTGTAAACGACTCCGAATTCTGCAAATCCTGCGATCCGCTCTGCACGCACTGCAAATATGAGAGGTATTGCTACGCAGAAAGTATCATCGGCACGATCAAATTCCCTGCACCAGAGACGCTGCCTGATTTCATCGACGATCCTGACCCATACATCCCGGCGCTGCCATCCGCGGACATCATGATCGCAACAGAGATTCATCCTGACATACTCATGGAACTGCCGCCGCGGCTGAATGATGCAGGGATCAAGGGCTTGATCGTTCCGGTCGAGCAGTCAAGAGAGGTCTCTTCCGGACTTGCGAAACAGGTAGGAGAGCGATGCAGCGCTCTCGGGATCGAATCTGCATTCCCAAAGCCGTTCTGCTCGCTTAACAGGGCAGAAGGGATCATCGGAAGATTTGTTTCTGAGTTCGGGATTGGAATCCCGGTTCTTGAGATTAACGTTGCGAACGGGGTTATTTCAGCAGTCGCGGTCAGGCAGAGCGCACCATGCGGATCGACATGGTTTGTTGCGAAGAAACTGATCGGAGCGCCTGTGCACTCACTGGAGACCCTCCAGGAGATTGTGGCAGAGGCGCATCACTCATATCCATGCACCGCGGACATGACTGTGGACCCGGAGCTTGGGGACACGATCCTGCACCGGGCAGGGTATCTGATCAGGGACGTGGTCGAGGATGCGCTGTTTAAATAGTTTACCGGTATAGTGATGTACGCTTGCGAGTACGGGATGTTATAGCACGAAAATCGGTATGGTGGCATACGGAATGATCGACGAAAGAGACATGTTGATACTGGAGATACTTCGTGAAGATGCACGCACACCACTCATTGAGATTGTGGAGAAGATCGGGGGGCTGGAGGGCGTGCAGAGGGTCTGTCCGGCTGTCATCATGGAGAAGCTGAAGGATGGTTGAGGGTGATCGCATCGAAGATGGAACTCTTAAATAGTTGAAACACGATTATCATAATCATGTTACAACAATTTGTAGATCGGCAGAATGAATTACGATTACTCGAGGATACATACGAACAGAACAAATCCTCACTCATCATCATTTATGGCAGGAGAAGGATTGGGAAGACCGAGCTTGTAAAACAGTTCATAAAGGATAGAAAACACATCTATTTCCTTGCTGATACGAGAATGGATATTGATAATATAAAAGAGATGCAGAGAGCGGTCTCTTTCTATGTCAAGAATCCACTTTTTGAGCGAGTTGAATTTACCGACTGGGTAGACTTATTTCGGGAATCTGATAAATTGCTAAAAGAGAAGGTTATAATAGTTATTGATGAATTTCCTTATCTAATAGAGTCAAATAAGGCAATACCATCTATTTTTCAGAAGATATGGGATTTAATTCTCTCGGAAAAAGAGGTCTGCCTTGTTTTGCTCGGCTCTTCTATCTCAATGATGGAATCTTATACTCTGGATTACAGAGCACCGCTTTACGGAAGGAGAACTGCACAACTTCAATTACAAACGCTCAAATTCAGGTATCTCGGGAGATTTTTACCTTACGCTATGGAGGATCTTGTCAGAGTGTATGGAGTAACGGATGGCATCCCTCTCTATATCCTGAAATTTGATTCCGGACTTAATTTTGAGGAGAATGTGTTGGAGAATGTATTCAGGGTTGGAAAGTTCCTTTATCAGGAGGCTGAAATTTTATTGAAAGAGGAACTGAGAGAGACCGCAAGATATTTTTCGATACTGAAGGCAATTGCTCATGGAAAACACAGATTTGGCGATATTGCGAATTTTACTGAGTTGGATAAGGGAATTATATCCAGATATCTTGGCAATCTCGCAACAATCCGGTTGATAAGAAAAGAATATCCGGTAACACAGAAGAAAGAAGTGAGAAATGCAAGATATATCTTCAATGATAATTATCTTAACTTCTGGTTCAGATATGTTTATCCGTACAGATCATTGATAGAGGAAGGAAGAACAACAGAGTTATTTGATCTGATCCGAGAGGATTTTAACTCGTATCTTGGATTTGTATTTGAAAAGATTTGTAGAGAGTTCTTATGGGAACAGGAACTGCCATTCGCATTCACAAAACTCGGGAGATGGTGGCACAAAGATAAAGAGATTGACATGGTTGCGTTGAATGAAGAGAGGAGAGAGATAGCATTCTTCGAGGTAAAATGGAGTGATCTGGAATTGAGTGAAGCGAGTAGGATTATCAAGGAATTGAAAAAGAAATCAGAATATGTAGATTGGAATAAAGGAGATAAGGTGGAATATTTTGGATTAATTGCAAAGAGGTTGGATGGGAAAAGGGAGTTAAGGGAAGCCGGATACCTCTGCTACGATCTTCTGGATATGCGATGACACGGATCTGCAATACATACCCCTTCCATCATCTCCTCATCAACTCACAGCGCGTCCGCGCTCATCCGGATCATCCGCCGCACTTCAGCACCGAGCGCTGGCGGCAGCCCCTTGATATCCACGTTTAAGAATCCGCGAACGATTGCACCGGCAGCTTCATCTTCAGTGAGCCCCCTCGCTGTCAGGTATGCGATCTCCTCTTCTGATATCCGCCCGACCGCTGCCTCGTGTGAGAGTTCCGCGTCCTCAACGGTTGCCTCAAGTTCAGGAACCGAGTGTATCCGTGCCGTGTCAGAGAGCATGAGCCCGATGCACTCGAGATGCCCTTTCACGCCTGCTGCCGCCCCGACAATCGTGCCTCTTGCGGTAACATCAGCCTGATCTGTTGCAATCGACCTGGATATCAGTTCGCATCGGCTGTTCTCGCCCTCCAGCACCACTTTTGAACCAATATCGATCTTTGAATCCTTTGAAGCGTGGATGATCGTCTGGGTCATCGTTCTCGCATTCCTGCCGCAGTAGGTGACCGGATACATCTGCACGTCCTTAACAGGTTTCATCAGGATGTAGTTGTTGATGTAAGTGCCGCCCTCATCAACGATGATGCCGCTTCTCGGTCGAACCACAACTTCGGGCGCCCAGTTGTGGATCATCGTGTATGTGAGCGTCGCGCCTTTCTTCACATAGAACTCGGATACCCCGAGATGCATGGCAGAGCGCACATCCTGCGCAGTCGAGCAGCCCGTGATGATGTGAAGTTCTG
>JAYEGV010000014.1:0-15761 GCA_034659235.1 Methanobacteriota archaeon | reverse complement strand
TGGGCATATTCACGGCATACCTCTTCTCAGGAAAGGTTTTTTTCAATGAGAAGAGGGAGGGCAACATAGAAACGTTGCTGTGCACACCGCTCAGCCTGAGACAGATATGGGCAGGAAAAGTACTTGGTGTTACCATTCCTGCCTACACGATCGCACTGCTGGCGGCTGCTTTGATAACAATGATCGCAAATATCTTCTCGGCTTCGATCCTGCTGCCATCGCCTGCTGTTTTCCTGCATATCGTTCTCGTTGTGCCAGCGTTCATAGCTGCTGCAGTGGGTCTTTTGGGTTTCGGTCACTTACTGCTCGGAATGCGTGAAAACCAGATCCTGAACATCTCGATATTTGTTGTGATATTTTTCGCGCTCTCGCTTGCTAAGAATGTGATTGGCGGAGGATATACGGTTTCATGGGTTATGGTTGGGGGAATGCTTATTGTAGCTGTGCTTTTACTGGCACTCGTAAGCTACTTAACTATATATCTGAGCAAGGAGAGAATCGTTACGACGATAGCGTGAAAGGAGGTGAAAAAGATGAAAAGATATACGAATGAAAAAAAAGAAGGTATAATTGCTATCTTAGCAGCATTCTTCGTGTTGTTTTCAGCAATGATTGATCCCCTGGTTTCTGCAGTTATAGCAATTGGCATACTATCCTGTATTGGAATCTGGAAAATAAGCAACAAATGATGTGATGTGGATAAAAATGAAAACAAAAATCGGCGAATTGCTATTGATACTGGGAACGGTTCTGTTTGTTGGCGGTGCAGTGTGCCACATGAGAGGCGAGTTGCCAGCAGGACAAATCTCTGGAATTGGTGCTCTGGCGCTCATCTTCGTGGGTGTCGGTGCGGGCATGAAAAAGGCGAAACAGTGAGCAGGAGGAATAAAAACGAGACACTATATGAAAGCAGTTCTGTCTGTCATGTCTGCGGTGCTGATCGTTTTATCGATGGCTAACGGTATGGATGGACTATCCGATGTATGAGCTGGGCGTCAAAGAAGGCGACTGGGCAGAATATGATGTTTTAGAGGCGGAGAACTACGAGTTTTTCACAGAGATCCATTCTGGCGATAAGCTCAGATTCGAGGTCGTGGGCATCGAAGTCCAGGAGAGGATGTATCCGAATGGTACGGTTGTATTCGAGGTCGAGGCTCCTGTCTGTGAGATTTTTCTCAATGGCGAGCACATCGGAAACAATGTAACGCTTGGTGAGATGATATTTTGCCCAAAGGGAGAGGAACACTGGAAGAACCTGAATAAGATAGAGGATGTATGGAAGATAGAGGCTCCAAAGTATGGCACGAGGTATGAATCAAATATGACGTTCGGTCAGGGCACGTCAACTTCTCCTACCGGATGGAGGGCGCAGTCAGCGGCGGCGCTGAGCAGATCGTTTATAAATGGAAAGGCTTATTACATCGTTTACCATTTCAAGTCTTCCGGATATCACCCCTGAGATGTTTAACCTCCCCCTTCGCATCGTAATCAAATTCTTTTATCAATATGGCGACATCCTGATCCTATGCTTGGTAATAAACTTCCATTTTTAGCTTTCCCGTGCAGATAGTAGCCCAAACGTGTTCGCTGGTGAATTCCTCACCCACTTTGAATGTCTCATTCAGGACGTTGATCCGCCCTTCACCATCAACCTGCCTGATGAAATGCACCTTCCCATCTGTCAACGGTAATTTATTCAGATGGGTTTTTACAGCGTCTTTCAGCATTCTAACTGGTTTAATCTGTTTTAATTCTTCATTTCTCTTCTTCCATGCACTGAGATCGTTATGTTGATCAACAAAATGCAAGGATTTGGTGCGTATATCTTCCAGATCTGTGAAGGTCTCTTTGTTCCAGAACTTAGTGTCCAAACCAGTTATTGAAGTTCTCGATGCTTCCGTTCATCCATGGGCGTGCTCGGGTGCGATGAACACAACTTCGATACCAACGTAGAGGCAGAGTCTTACAAAAGGACTGAATCTACGCGGGTTTTTAAAGTCTCCAATAAAGTACATTCCGTTATCTGCCTGTAGATGCATGGGGATCGGGTTATTGCTCCAAAAATTAAACAGTGGACCAACAAAGTCCATCTGATGCACCTCACCGATTTGTGTGGGATTAGAGGAGTGTGTACCGTTTCTTGGATTTGACGCGTTTATATCGCTTTCGTTTATTCACTTTCAGGCCATGTTGTTTCACGATCCGCTTTATCGTTGATGCCGAAGGCGTCTCATCCTCTGAAAAACCAAGTTGATTCATCCTGTACCGGATCGCATCGGTGCCCACACCGAGATATTTCGATTCGTGCTCAGTGCCTTCCATCAGAGCTTTTCTGATGTTCACGATCACTCTTTCAATCCCTTCGTTCGTCTTTTTCCCGTGTTGTTTAGGCGCCCTTGACTTGGATTTATACCACTCCTCTTCACCGGTTTTGATGCCTCCTCTCTTATTTTACCGGGTTCCTCCCGGCCGTCATGCAATGTTCTTATCTCTTCAACGACCTCTCCGATGGTGTCGAAATCGGTCTCTTCAGACTCCACATAAGCATCATCCAGTACATAGAACGCGCTTTTTTGTGCAATACTCGCTTTTGTGATCAGTTTATCGATCCTGTTTGCAACCAGAAGTTCGGCAGCCTTGAGACCTTTTCTTTTCTCCAATGTGGCGAATGGATTCTTCAGAAATCTCATATCGGTCAGATCACCATCCTCTGTACGCATATCAAATATGCAGAAATATTCTGCCTCCCCGAAGTGCTCAGAGACTCCGGACATAAGACCATTGTTTTCGATGCAGGGGACCGCGTACCTTATAAATTCCTTCTCCTCAGGCTCTATATGTATCAGAACCCGGTCTACATTCTTCATCTCTGATTTAATCTTCTTTTCGATCTTACCGCTCAGTTGATGCGCCCTCTCAAGGTCTCTCAGGTTTGTTTCTATCTCCAGTTCTATAAATATGAACTTTCCGGAACTTCTCGCTTTCAAGGAATGTATCTTCCTGACACCATGAGTTTCAGATGCAAGCTCTCTTATCCGGTTGAGACTCTCATAGTCGATGGATGCGTCCAGAAGAACTTTTATCGAATCTTTTAATATTTCGTATCCTGATCTGAAGATGAAGAGAGATACCAGAATGCCGGCAGCCGGATCAAGAAAGTGGAAGCCGAGGTAGTTTCCCAGTATTCCGGCAGACACTGCTGCGGATGCGTAAGTATCTGCTCTTGTATGCTTACCATCAGCGATTAAACTGGGTGAATTTTCCTCTCTTCCGACTTTGAGCTTATATTTGCTCAGAAGCAGGGTGAATAACAATGATATCAGTGCAACCGAGATTGCAGATGGAACGTTTGTCAAGATAACCTCTCCAGCCGTTCCTACCGATGTGAGAATGATCTCGTATCCGGCATAAAGGATTGCAAGGGCGAGGAAGAGACTCACGATATTCTCTGCCTTATACAATCCATAAGGAAACGCCGCTGTGGGCTTGCGATCCGAAATTCTGAGACCGATAAAGACCCCGATGGAACTTATCACATCTGTGAGTGAGTGGATTGCGTCAGCAACGAGAGCGATACTTCCTGAGAGTATGCCGGCAAAATATTTTATTATGACCAGAAATGCGGTCACTCCGATGGATATCAGAGCGGCTTTCTCATCCCTCTCTACATGAACCATCGAATGACTCATCGACTGATAGACATTTAATGTTTACTAACGAGAGTTAACCAGAATGAAAGATAGAGGTAATGACATAAAAAAGGATTCTGTTGGTATAAAAACTCTTCTCGGCGATCCTAAAAAGGCTATCATAAAACTTTCATTACCGATGATAGTAGCCATGTCTGCGCAGACGATCTACAATCTCGTTGATGCGATCTGGGTTTCAGGTCTTGGTGCTGACGCTCTGGCTGCGATTGGTTTTGTCTTCCCTTTCTTCTTTGCGGCTATAGCGCTCTCAAATGGGCTGGGTGTAGGCGGCGGGTCTGCCATATCACGCAGGATCGGCGCTGGTGATAAAGATGGTGCAGACAACATAGCGGTTCATACGATCGTTATGATGCTTCTACTCGCAGTTCTCTTCACTATACCACTCTTTATCTTCGCAAAGGATCTATTCGTCCTGATCGGTGCTGGCAGGACTGTTGATATGGCGATATCTTATGGCAGAGTCATCTTTGCAGGCAGTATTTTTATATTTTTCACAAACATTGCAAATGCCATACTGCGGGCTGAAGGAGATGCGAAGCGAGCCATGTATGTGATGGCACTGGGTGCGGTTCTCAATATCGTACTGGACCCGATCTTCATCTTCACTCTTGGCATGGGGATTGCCGGTGCTGCATGGGCTACACTCGTATCGCTGGCTATTTCGTCCATTGTCATGCTGAACTGGCTGTTCTTCAAGAAGGACACATACATATCATTCAGATTCAGCGGTTTCGGATTCGATAGATCAATTGTTAAGGATATCTTCGGAGTTGGTCTGCCGGCTTCGGCGACGCAGCTTTCCATGTCACTCACCATGCTGGTGCTGAACGCCATAGTAGTTGCAGTGGGTGGGACCGATGGTGTAGCGGTCTATACCACAGGATGGCGGGTGGCATCGATAGCAACACTGCCGCTTGTCGGTATCGCTACGGCGGTAGTCCCGGTAACCGGAGCTGCTTTTGGTGCGCGTTCATACAAGAAGGCCAGTACCGCTCATCTCTATGCAACAAAGATCGGTTTTGCTATCGAGGCAGTGATAGCAGCGGCAACCTTCATCTTCGCCCCAGCGATAGCAGCATTATTCACACACTCAGAGGAAGCGGTGCATATTGCACCTGATCTGATAATCTTTCTCAGGATCGTGAGTCTCTTCTATGTGGCAGTCCCGTTTGGTATGCTCTCTTCTTCGCTTTTTCAGGGGACAGGAAAGGGGATGAATGCTCTCTTTGTCACGATTTTGCGTACACTCATTCTAACGCCATTATTTGCAGCCATATTCGCTTTTAACTTCGATTGGGGACTGGTTGGAATCTGGTGGGGTCTCGTTGCAGCAAACATCATTGGTTCGGCAGTAGCATTCTCATGGGCAAGGCGGTATACATGGAGACTGATTAAAACCTGCAGAGAAAGAAGTTCGAGGTCAGGATTAAAAGGATAGAGATCGATTGTTTCTGCTGCTTAAAAGACGTAGAAAGTCAGCTACGTACGGTGAAATAAGTTCTGGTTGAAGATGTCCGATTTCATCTGTAGTTGATTGAGGGGGCGCTGATTCGTTTTTACTGATGTTAATCCCATGTCCTATACTCACAGCCCAATAATCTCACGATACGCCGCAAACATCTCTGCCCTGACAGCACCCACCTGATCCATCGCTGGCTCAGCGAATATCCAGACCTGATTCTCGCCGCCATGCACGATTCTTGGACATGCGAGCATGTCTATGCTTGATAGCCGATATGCAACCTCGATTCCGCTCGGTGCGATCCATGTATGTGTATCTGTGAGTTTCGAGACCAGTTCTTTCCAGTCGAACATCTCTTTAGTTTTTATTACAGCACTGAGGTGCACACGTTCTCCGGAAACATACTCTTCGATCTCACCTTTGAATCGTGTGTACGCGGGATCATTCCGGTCCACTGACGCTTTTTTCAGGAATCGCTGTGCAATATCAGAAAAGAACGGGATAAGGTTATGATCATCCGATCGCGGTGTTACGAGCGATACTCCAACGAATGAGATCGCGGAGAGTGATACCCCAATCAAGACGCCGTGTTCGATTAAAAGAGGAGATATGGCATCGAGTTTTCCTATATATGTCGCCTCTGCGATGATCAGTGCGATCTGGGAGATGCCGCCGATGAGTAGTCCGGCAAGCGCACCCTGTGCGGTCGCACGCCTCCAGAAGAGCGCACCCATGATCGGAAAGAAGTATGAGGATGTGCCGATGACGGTTGCCATGATGACCGCATCCAGCACGGTCTCGACATGCATCGAGATTGCAGCAGAGATTACGACCATGACGACGATCAGTGTGCGGTTTACGGTCCGCATCTCTTTCATCGTCGCATCCGGCTTGATGAATCGCTGATAGATATCTCTTGATATGCAGGACGCTCCTGAGGTTGCAAACGTGTCTGCACAGGACATCGAGGCGGCTGCAAAGCCTATCGCAATGAATGCAAGGATAACTGGCGGAAACGTGTCCTGTATAAATATAAGATACAGTTGTTCGACAGCAGATTGGTCTGCAGGTATCGGATACAGCGCATGAAGTCCGATCGCTGCAAGGAAACATGCACCGAATACGACTGCGAGCAAGAGTGAGCCCAGTAACATGCCGGATCGGGCTGATTTTACATCCCTTGCTGCCCATACCCGCTGCCATGGATCCTGCTCTGTGATCCAGCCGGGAAGCATCGCGACCTGCATGATGAATACTCCGACAATTCCGCCGAGAGCAAAGATATCCCAGAAACCACTTTCCATGCCTGTGAACAACCCGGATACCGGTATACCGGTGTTGTGTACTGGCGTGTACAGTGCCACGGCACCAACCAGAATCGCAAGCGCGGCAAGGAACATGAACTGGATCGCATCCGTCCATATCACTGCTCTCAGTCCGCCGAGCGTCACATAGAGCGAGATCGCAACGACCATGATCAGCGCAGCATAGATCGGAGGTATACCATAGAATACACTCAATACATAACCGAATCCCTTGAAATCAGTTACCGCGAAGAGTATCATCACGATGGTGATCACAATCGCAATCGGGACACGCAGCAATGGACCATACCTGATCTCGATCAACTCTGGCTGGGTCAGTGATGGCAGTCTTTTGATTTGCGGAACAATTACCGCGACGAGTGCGAGCGCGATGATATTTGGCATCACAAATATCCAGACCGATCCGATACCCATCGATAGAAACATCCCGGTAACGCCAAAGAGCGCTCCTGCGGTGAGCCATGATGCTGCTGCTGACATCCCGATATTGCCAGCTCCGATCTCTCTTCCCGCAAGCCAGAAATCGGTCATCGTCTGCTGCTTCTTTGCAAAATGCCATCCGACCGCAATCAATGCAGCAATATATAACGCGAGTAATGTTAGAAATACATACATCATCTCACCGATGTCAGTTTCACGTCCTTGTAGCCACGTGAGACATCGGGTTCGATCACATATATGCCTGTCGTTGGTTTTTCACTATAGAGTATCATTGTGTTATTGCATTTATCGAGCTTCAAATGGATATCAGAAACATCTGCAAGTGTTTTTTTGATTTCGGGTGCAGTGCTGTGTTTGCATATCGCTATTGTCAGGATTCTATTCGCAGCAGTATATTTTTTCTCTGAAATAATCCCTTTTTTAAGTGCCGGCTGGTCGATCATCGTTTCAAGAATCCCGTAATCCACGATCTTTACAACATCTCCGCCATGCTCTGCATACAGTTTCTGCATCTCTCGATCGAGTATATTAAACTCGTTTGAAAAGTATTCCTTGTCATAAGCAACAACAAAATCCTCGGTTATTGGCTCTTCAGGATTCTTTTCGGTCACAACCCGAAAAGAGTTCAGTTTATCGCTCAACCCATACTCAAAGACGTAATTCTTGACCTCACTCGGTCCAGCGCCGCTGACCGAGAGTATGACTGCACTGCCATTCTGGCTCACCACGTTTACAGCAGTCAGCATCGGCAGTATATAAAAGAAATTATCGACACTCTCACCGGTTTCCAGCAGGATATAACTTCCGATCTGGTACCCACCAAATATCTCGTCCATGTCACGATTTCCAGTCGAATAACTCGTTTTGGTGTTTGGAATTGGTTTGAACGTCAGGTAATCTGCCGGGTGCATAACCTCAAACGAATTGAAGCTGTGAAATCTCCCGTTATCAAGGGTGAACAGATAATTTGGCTTGGGTATGCTGATGCCGCGCAGTTTATCAGCGGATAATATGCGTAGACGCCTGCCATTAACATCCCTTTGGTGCAATGAAACCACACCATCCGAGAGATAACCAAGTTCTGCTTCATTCTTCTTTTCAAGGATAAAAACGACCTTGGTATGTGCAGGTTCGATCAGACATCGACTGACAAGGTTGATAAGAAACTTTTCACTTACGTTATATTTATCAGATAATCCTTCAAGGCTATCCAGCACAAGCAGCGATGTACCAGGCAGAAATGCATCAACCCGATCACAGACCATATCAAATTCGGATAAATCGGTTTTATCAGGATCATCGAGCATCCCGTATACCTCAAAGGCATCTTTTTCAACGCGTAACGTCTTATCATCGCCTTTTTTAAAGAATTTATCCCAGAATATACTTTTCGACTCAATGATATTGATCTCCTCACGTTTCCGGCGGAGTCGTGGGAAATATCGGTACATTGCTTCCGTTGTTGACCTTGTGGTAAGGTATACCGGATTCTGATCCAGAAACGCATCCATCAGTTCAAGCGCCAGGATCGTTTTGCCGGTACCAGGACTACCCTGTATGATCAGTGAACTGCCCCCCTCCTGAGACAGGAACCCCCTTATCTCCTCTGGAATCATGTGAGATTGTATTTATGTTTTGTTCATTAATAAATCTTTTGGAATTTCATTCAAAAACTTTATTATAAAAAAAGGTATTTACTATCCGATGAAACCAGGATCGTTATCCATACTACTCCCCTCTTCACTCGCCATCGATACCAGTGATCTGCGCAGCAAAACATTGAAGATCGGACAGATTGCGAGGGCTGCTTCGGTATTTCGGGTGGACCGTATCATCATATACCGGGATTTCAATCTCGATGAGACAGAAACGATCGAAAAAATCCTCAGGTACGCTGAAACTCCGCAATATCTGCGAAAATATCTCTTTCCACTGATGGATGATCTTCGATATGCAGGTGCGATCCCTCCGCTGAAAACACCACACCATCCTGTTGATGCGAAAAAGATCGAAATCGGAGACGTTCGTGTCGGCGTTGTGGTCAGGGTGCACGAGAATGGTTCATGGGCAGATATAGGATTGAAACGATACGCATTTCTGGATGTTCCCCTGCAAAAAGGCGGGCGTGTGAATGTGAGAATCGTATCAACAAAGCCGCTGAAGGCGGTTCCTGTCAGGCGAGACGAGATCACCGAATACTGGGGTTACTCAGTAACGAAAACAGCCAGTCTGAGCAGTACGATCGGCAGCGGAGTGAGAATCGCAACCACCAGATATGGAAAGATCATCGATATCGATCTGCTCAAGGAGTTGAGAGAGAATTGTGCTGCAAAGGATGTGATGATCGCGTTTGGCGCACCGCACAAAGGAATCGTTGAGATCATGGGTGAAGAAAGAACTCCGATGTCGAGATTCGATTATGTGCTCAATACACTGCCAGATCAGGGAACCGAGACGGTCAGGGTCGAGGAAGCGGTTATTGCCACGCTCGCGATACTGAATATCTCCTTTACTGATCCAGTTTCATCAGAATGGCAGTGCGTACCGAGACCGCTTCATTCAGATCAGAGGTCGTGTGCCAGACTTTAAGCTTGCGTACGTCCAATCGTTCGCCACATCGCTGGCATCTGGTGGATGTTATGCCATCTTCTATGATCTGCACATGTTTTTTGCATTTTGGGCATACGATAACAGAATATCTCAATTTTCTTCCTCCGCAATCTCGATCCCATGATCCGTTACCATATACTCTTTTATCGTTCGGTTATGATCGGTTCCACGCATCTTCAGAATCAGCATGATCTTCCGCACCTCGGAACCCTTCTTCACATATCCAAGCGATATGACACCATCGACCAGAAAAGATATACCGGCATCCGATATCCTGAATGAGAAGATATCCTCGATCTCATTTGTGAAGAGCGAGGTGATCCTTCTATGCTTGAAATATTTGATCAACGAATAGATATACCGCTTCACCTGTACCGACCCACAAAAAGCGGTTTTTATATCTGATATACCGTCAAACACCACTGATCTGGCGTCAATTGACTCGACCGCGTTTTTGATCTGCCAGTGATGTTCATCTGAAGAGATGTCTTCTGTAATATAAACGAATTTGAGCATACCACTATCGACGTATCTGCGAAAATCCCATCCAAATCGCATCGCTTCAGCAATCAGTTGATCCGGGGATTCATTGAACGAAACAATGACAGATGGTTTCTTATTCTTCAAACATTCATAAACAAACTGCAAGCCAAAGACGGTTTTTCCGGTACCGGGACCGCCGGTCAGCAGTATCGAGTAGGTTTCAGGAATGCCTCCTTCCAGCATAGGATCCAGTTCCGGAATTCCGGTTGAGACGCGTATCGAGAGATCCGGGTGCGCTGTACCATTTTTCAGGTGCGGAAATACCCGTATACCGCCTGATGAGATGTCAAATGTATATATTTTTGATAATGAGTACCCATTGACCGTGTTTAATGTTTTGAATATTCTTAGATTGCGTAAAATATGCCTTTCGCTCTCCTTGTATGATAAATACAAAATTTCGTCCACAAAATTACTGATAACTGACGTGTGAATCTCAGCGTCTGTTAATTCACCTGTGACCAGCGTGATCGCATCCCATTCATGAGCCATCGAATCGAGGGTACCGATGAATCGATGCCGTTCCTGCTCTGAAAATGCAGACCCCAGCGCCGTGATCGGATCAATTGCAACCCTATTGGCACCTGAGGATGCGATGATATTCCCGATATCAATCAATGCGGACAATGGATCGCGCTCCACAGAGAGTCTGTCGATCGGGTGTACCCTGATCGATTCGTGCACAAATGGAAAATCCTGTACGAAATCGTGTCTTCTGCTGGTTATCGGGATGTACAGTGTCGATTCATCTTCTGCTACGCTAGATAGCGATTCGAGTACAAACATCGTCTTACCAACACCTGCAGTGCCTGCTACGAGAATGGTTGACGGCTTTGGAAACCCCCCAAGTATCTCATCGAGCCCTGTGATGCCGGTCGGTCTGAGCATCATCGATACTATTCAGGGCATTTATACATATTATTACTTGTGGCAGGAGTTTGTGCAGGTATCTCTTCCATACTCAGTTTCGGATATCGAATATGTATCAGTCTCCACGACCTCTCCAGTCCCTGGATTTATCAGCGCGGTTGCTACATGCAAACTCTTACCCCTGCCACTACAACTGCAACTCCGCTCGATCAAATCAACTTTCCACAGAAAAGGCGACTCATTAACGCCCACAGACGCACCTGTAAGATTATACGTTGCGTTCTGCACAAGTGCTACATGTACATTCCTTCGATTTGGTGCTTTAAATTTCTGGTTTAAAAATTCCCTTATCGTTTCATTGCTTGTGGTGATGTTGATCGCTTCGTTTGCATCGATCACTGGCACCGTTCCAAGCGTATCAACGATTGCTGATAGCTGACGATTCTCTGATGGGTTTGCATGATCGATGCATCCGATCAGGCTCATGGATACCAGGAGTATTATGATGGCTATCAGACAATCTTCTTTCATTTATTTCTTCTTTTGCTTATATTTGGTATATCCGCACTTTCCGCAGGTCATGCGATCCGCATGTTCCGCCAGAAACACGCCAGTACCGCATTTTGGGCAGAACTGCCTTGCGCGCGTAATTTTATTTTCCTTTATGGTATAATATTCATGTACACTCATTATTAACCCTCATCGCTTTTTTTCATCGCATTACGCGCAATCATATAATCAGGCTCGATCGCGAGTGCATTCTTCACATCCTCATACAACCGTGCATATCCGATTATCTGCTGCATACCATACTGCGCATTCATTCGATCGAGTATCAACTGTTCTGATTTCGTATCGAGAAGTGCGACCAGTCTGTTCTTCACGTTCTCTCTTGAACAGACTTCCCCTTCGGGTATCACTCTGAATATGATATCCCGTCTGTTCAACAGTACATTCTCTTTATCCGTCACGACCTCAATCTTCATTCAAGATTCTCCTTATGTCATCGTCGAAATCTTCCATCTGTTTCAAGAGTTCCAGTAGCTCCTTCTTCTTTTCACTGGTCACCTTGATCAGCACACATCCACTCGATGGCTGTCCATATATAACTATCGAAGATGGTGGTGCAAATATGACCGCGGGCATGACCGCAAGATCCTCCTCTCCTCGTACGAATATGAGTGTACGATTCCTGGATCGCAGCGCCTTCTTTATGCAGAGTATAAGATCAGAAGTGATGCTGCCGGCAGGATTCTCAACAGAAACCTCGAGATACGCAGGGTGGTGGATGCGCTTCAGGACTTCATCAGATATCCTTGCCCGACATGTCAGATGATCCACGATACAGATATCAGGCAGGATATCAGCTTCGATCAGATTATAGGTTGTGATATCGCCTACCGAAATGATTCTGGTTGGATTATCCGAATTCAGTTCATTCTTCAGCAACCTCATGGTCTCATGCCCGCATCCCGCATACAATGTTCCATGTGGGACTTTTAATTTCGATTTCAGGTGATCCGGTAGAATAAGCGATTTCACTTACCGCACCTTCAATGCATAGGCTCCGGAAGTTGTGATATTCAATTTCGAGGCAATATCTGAGAGTTCCGGATCTATAATCACAACGTATCCACTCCAATCCCTGCTGAGTGAGTTTGATCCACATACCGGACAGTTCTGACCACTTACGATTCTGTGGCAGTCTCTACATGCCTGTTCACTCATTTTTAACCTCTTTTGCAGCTTCTTCAAGCCATTCCAGTTTGCCGAGGGCTGGCTGGCGCATCGTTAAGCCTATCCTGCTCTCATGCGGATCTCGTTCGTTTAAACTGATGGCTACGATGCGCGCACGCAGTTTATCCCCTTCTCCAATAGCGCGTCCGCTCTCCTTGAAGACCAGACGTGCATTCTTTCCATCGTATGATACGTAATCATCAGTCAACTGGCTTACATGAACCAATCCATCGAGCGGACCGACACCGATGAACGCACCGAATTCAACGATCTCGACAACAACCCCTTCGACAACCTCCTGCATCACAGGTTTGTACATGAGCGCGTTAAATGTCGTTTCGTAATACACACCCCCATCGCCGAACAGAATACGTCCCTCCCCGACATCGATCACATCGAGAATCACAACCAGCGATCCGAGTTTCTTGTCGATGCGTCCTTCGAGTTTCTCACGGAGCGATATCCTGACCGCATCCGTAACCGGCATTCCAAGCTGCTCGGGACCGATGCGAACGGTGTCAACCAATCTTGTTTTCAGATACATGCTACGCCTCTTTATTTGATGGAAAAATCAATAACAGTTACGCAAGCGTAGTATTAATTCTTTTGCCAGAATCGGTCTTGGGACGAAATTCACGTACACCTTTGCCTGCGCCAACCTGGCGCCACATCGCCCATGATCTCAAAATACCACACTCTCCGGATATCATGCGCCACAAGCTTCAGCCGCGTCTCAGTCTCCTTTCGCGGATCGAGTCTCTTCCCAAGCGGCGCGCCAAACCGGCATTTCACCATGGAATTGACCGTTTCCGAGATTGAGCGCTTATGATAATCTTCTAACCATCCCTGAGGATCGTTCCAGAGCGAAAAGAGCATATCATACCATCCTGCAGCTCCTCTGCTCTTGAAAGAATCTCGTGTTAAACGGATAACCTCTAATGTCGAGTAGAGCCCATAGCACACCTCTTTTTCTGGGGTAATAGCCCCGAGGTTACTATGAGCCCCCTCACAGAACCGGACTTGAAGATTTCCCTCATCCGGCTCTTCAGAAGAACCTCCCCATCCTTTTCCGGATAGGTTGTGAGTACAGTTTTGTTACCATCCTTAACCCGCATCTGAGTGCGGAAGATGTGTCCCTGTCCCAGCGGTTCAACTGTCAGCCCCTTCCCTCCACAGGAATTACCCTGCTTCAACGGTACTATGAGCTGATCCGACTCCCAATATGCCATTTGCGGTATCTTGCCGTCTATAGGCTTGATAGCGCATACTCCTGCTCCTGTAGGGGGAACAAGGAGAGCATACTGGGTCTCCCGAGTTCCCATAGTCTCCGTTTGATACCATGCTACGGTCTGAGACCCCGCTGGACTCACATCACCTCGCACTGTCCCAGAACTCTCTGCTATATTCCAAGACCGGAGGATTGGACTAACGGTGGTGTGAATGCTGCCTTCCGTCACACAGAAAACGTCGGCTTCCAGAATCATCAGAATTTCGGGGCTTATAACCTTCACCTTTCGATTGTGGCCTGGTATCCCAGCCCCCAGCTTCACATCAGCCTGTTACCAGACCGATTGTGGGGTTCAGTTCTGAGGTGGTGGCTAGCCGTTCCTCAGGCTGGATTTTCACCAGCTGGACAGTATGAATTTTGCTCGGCACGCCCGTGTCCTCTGTGGTTTTATCGATGACGGTTGGGCAAAGATAGTAGGAGGGGATAAGCACACAGGCGGATCTCTATGGGGTGCTTAACCGAACACGTATGCATGCTTTTTTCTTTTGGAATAAGTTTTATCGATGCCATATTAGCCGCCTCCATTTTGCCGGTTTGGTTGTGAAAATGAAGTTAATATCCGCGGTAGTCTTTACCTCTGTGCATGATTTCGGTAACTCCAACTTCATCACCGATGATTGCATAAATGATTCTGAAGCCTCCGACGCGCAGCCTATATAATTCAGGATTGACATTGTGCAACTTATTTATATCCGCTTTTGCGCGTCTTTTCATTGGATATAGCTCCAACTCCTTGAGATTGGATATAATTCGCTCACGTTCTTTCTCCTGTAGATCATTAAGTTGTTTGCGAGCGGTCTCTGATACCAGTATCTTATATTTCATTGAGACTCACGAATTCTTCTTCATCAAGAATTTTTCGTTGTCGTTCTATAAAAGTCTCATCATAGTCAAAATGCTCCAACCACATATCGAGTGCATCGGTTACTGCCTCACTGACATTGATGTTCAGGTCACTGCACCTATTTCTAAACATGAGATAAATCCTTTCATCTATATCCTGAACCAATTGTATTGACATACTGTATACCCATCAATGAAACCAGTTATAGTTTTGGGTGCTAGCTGTACGCTGTGTCCGGTTCCATAAATATTAATGCCTTTTGGAGATGAACCACTGGCACTTCGATCAAAAAAGAAACAGAAAGGGAGAATACTTCCCTTCGCGCTCACTCTCGCTGTCTCAGCACGAGATATGCTACCCGCAAGCAGTCCAGCGATTGCAAAGACAGCCTCGAAGCCTGGAACCTTCTTCGTGGTTGCGTGCCCCGGGGCTGCCTCTTCGATTTCGGCCACTGCGGGGGTTGATGTGACTCTGAACGATCATTGAATAAAATCTCATCACCGTACCATGTTCAGGATAATGCTCTTATTATTTTAGATTCTACTGGGAGGTGATCTAGCCCTATTTTAGTGTCTTTTGGGAGATAATTAAGAATTTCAAATCCGATTACACTTCCATCTTCTGCTTTAGAGAGGATGATGTCCCTTCCACCATTGATTTCTGTGCAATATGCCTCTTTTTTATCACTGAATCCTACATAAAGCGTGTTTCCAGTTTCGTCATATATTAATTTTATTGGTTTCATATATTAATTCACCTCTTTTAATTTTATCTACTAAATAAGCAGTAATTATAAATTCATCGGTAACAACTCACCTTTGAGAAGTTGATCTGTTTTTAGCCTTTCCGTTGGGTGACACTTCAAGTTTTTTCAGACACGGATTAACACGGATTAACACGGATTTATTGTTAATTGGGATCAGTTTTAACT
>JAYEGV010000013.1:6601-15800 GCA_034659235.1 Methanobacteriota archaeon | reverse complement strand
GCATTCCAATACTTTGATTTTGCCCATGAGAAAATGCAGATAATTTTAAAAGTCGAATTGAAGTATGCTTCTTTGTGGGAGAAGTTTAAAAAATGTAGGAAATTTTCTAAAACGTGAGTTGTTACACCATATCTTTCAGATTAATAGTGTCGTAGTCAAATTGAGGATACACGAATGTCGCCCAAGTGAATGGCTACGACACTTTCAGATTAATAGTTCCACAGCCATAATACTTTAACCAGTGTGGCACAAACCTGACGATTGGTGAGATCCATGTCAAAGAAAAAGAAGATCGATGAAGAAGAAAAAAGTGTGTTCACCCAGGATATGGATGAAAATATTAAAAAAGGCAGTGCTACAATAGCAAAAATCTTGAAAAGCGACCCTGAAGGGAGATATATCCGGGATTTGATCGAGTATCATCTGAAAGAGATCGATTGCGATACACACGATGATCTCACAATGGCTCTTGCTCTGGCGTTTGGTGCGGATGTCGGGCGGACCATAACATTCTCATTGTTCACCAATGATCCGCTGATGCTTGCAGAGTATGAACGATTGAACATTCCGGATCGAGTCATGATATTTCTCCGCTATCTTGTCGCGCTCTATGGTGCGAAAGCAGAGCACGCTGCAATGTCGTTGAAACATCCGGATGGATTGGAACAGACCATGTTTGATGTGAATTATGACTCCAGTGGCAAGGCGCGCAGCATCACAATGAAACTCGCCAAGGTGAACAACGATTCGATCACCATCATCGACGAGCCAGATTCCTACCTCTTCCTGGTCTATCAGATACTCGAACAGTTATCCGGTATCGAGCCGCCGGATGCTGATACGCTCATGGCTGATGTATTTGAGAAGATAGAGAAGAGAGTCAGGAGCAGGATCAAGGACGGTGCCAGGGAATACATCAATGAATGAATATCTGCTCTCAGGAAGCATTTTGTGTGGTGAGGATTTCGATCCGGTTGAGGGCTATATCTGCATCAGAGATGGCACGATCGATGAGATCTGCGAGGAGCACGGGTCTGTGGATGCCGAGGAGCATGGCATCATCATGCCCTGTTTTGTGAATGCACACACGCATGTTGGAGATTCGGTGCTAAAAGATCCGGAGATTACGGATATCGCAGGTCTGGTGCGCCCGCCAGACGGACTCAAGCATCGTATGCTGCGTGAAACCAGCATGAACGATCTTGTGCATGCGATGCGGGCGAGCGTCTGCGACATGATCGCAACAGGCACCTGCGCGTTTGCGGATTTCAGAGAGGGCGGGATACGCGGGGTACATGCACTGCTGCAAGCAATCGATGACATCCCTGTGGATGCTGTGATCCTTGGCAGACCTGATGATGATGTTGCCGAGATCGATTCGATCCTTGATTATGCTGATGGTATCGGGATCAGCAGCACCAATGATTGTGAGCATGGTATTGCGGCAGCAATCAGAGAGCACACAAAGAAACATGGCAGGATATTTGCAATCCATGCAGGCGAACTTGATTCCACTGATATCAGCGATGCATTAGCACTGGATCCCGATCTCCTGATTCATCTGACTCATGCATCCGCAGGTGATCTGCGCAGGGTCGCTGAAGAGAACATTCCTGTTGTGGTCTGCACGCAATCGAATCTCGTGACAAAGGTGGGGCTGCCGCCTGTCGAGGAGATGCTCGCCACAGAACTGGTGGTTGCTGCTGGCACTGATAATGTGATGTTTAATTCGGTGGATATGTTTGCAGAGATGAGATTTCTTTCATCGCTCTTTGCGATCGATGAGCGAGAGGTGCTGTGGATGTGTACTCGTGCAGGCGCGCTTGCGCTTGGTCTGAATTGCGGGATCATCGAACCAGGGATGAATGCGAAGGTTATGGTGCTTGATAAGGATTCTTATAATCTCGTTGGTGCAAAGAATATCCTCCGGAGCGTGGTCAGGCGTGCAAGGGCAGGGGATGTCGTGTTCTGCTCGAGTGGTGCTGGTGCTAATAGGGGTAGTTGCAAGTTTTAAATGTTGTCTGGTGGTTATTTACTGATTCTGACGGATTCTATGGTTTTCAAAAGATGTCGAAAGAAGAGACTTTTCATTCTTTGCGACTTTGCGCCCTCGCGTCATGGCGTTCCTCTGATTTAACGCAAAGTCGCAAAGTCGCAGAGACGAGAGTGTGACGCATGCGATTTCTACACACGCGAGGAACCAACATTTTTATGGGATCAAATTCTAATCCCCTGTTACTTATGATGTGCCGCCAAAAATCTCCATTGGCGACACTGAACCGAAAGATCGAAAAAGGATAATATGTCAGATAAACAGGAAATCTTCGAAATACTTGGTAAATGCGACATCACCGAAGATATGCTCATCGATACGGCAATGGAACTGTATGTCCCGCATCCCGGTATAGAGAACGAGGAGATCGCAAGACAGGTATTCAAGCGCGAACTCCGATTCGCAGTATCTGATCCGAATTTATGCATACTTTTATATATGGCGATTCTTCTGGAGGAAGAAGGTACGAGCGGCAGACTACCTGGCATGTCTGCGCAGGCGTACGAGCGCGATCCTGTTTATCTCATCGCAGACGAGGTGTTAGGCATTGCGATTGCACAATACATCAGCGGACACAAAGGCATGTTTGAGTTTACCAGATTCGATCAGAACAAACCGGGAATTCTTGGAAGCTTGGGACCGTTCATGGATGATGCGATTGCAGGACTCATCGGAGGAGTATCTTCTAACATGTATTCAAGGGGCATGATATAAGCATGCTCCTCAAAATGGAGTTTGCATCACCTCAGAACTGTATCTGCGATTTCACGTACAATTTCTACTGGCAGCATCAGGGCAAGGAACTGGATCCGGATGGAGTCATTCCAGGTCAGCTGGATACCGATTATACATATCGGGATATCGTCACAGCACTGCGCCGCAGAGAGACCATTCACATCAGAGGCGATGTCGGTAAACGGCTGTGCTCGAATGCAGGTGCGGATATGCGGTACTTTGGCGGTACAGGCGGCATCATCGATTCCGGAACAGTGATCGTGGACGGGAACGTTGGCACGCGGATGGGCATGGGCATGGCATCAGGCGAAATCTATGTGAGTGGAACAGTAGCAGAGCCGATGGGTAATGTAATCGAGGTGGAGTCCGATCTTGCTGGTTTCAGGAAATTCCGGTCGATCACCGATCTGCTGCATGGCGGTTCGTCTGATGGGCTGCTTCCACCAAACAGCTTCGACGGGAGAATACTGATCCTTAACGACGGCATTCTCAGAGATAGCATTGCTGCACGATGCAATGCCGACCGGACAGTGATCGTGAATGGCGATGCCGATCTCAGTGTGGGCATATTGATGAAGAGCGGGGAACTCAGGATATGTGGAGATGCAGGGATGAATGCGGGTACGCTGCTTGCTGGCGGCACCGTGATAATCGAGGGGAATGCAGGTGAGTTTGCCGCTGCTGACATGCGTTCTGGTGTTTTAATCATAAAAGGAAGGTCAAAAGGCTTTGTTGGTGGTAAGATGAGTGGAGGCGTGGTATTCCTGAAGGGGGGTGGTGCTGTGATACCCCCGGTGAGAAAGGTTTCGATGACAGGGGGTGATTGCCGCCTGCTGATGCGAACGATGCATACGAATCAGATCGAGGCTATGATGTACACGAAGTATTCGGTCAATGCGTTATAACTTCCCGCTTCCAAAAACCTTCGCAAATAAACTGCCGTTTTTCTTTTTTTCAGGAATTTTATGATCTATCTCAAAAATTTCCTGTTTTTCCATCTTCTCTGGCTTAAAGAATGGCTCATGCACACTTCGCGGTTCACGCTCGATCACAGATACTGACCCTCCGCCGTGCCTGCTCTTTCGTGCACGGATCTCAACCACTATCGGTCGCTCGATATCACCGCTAACAACCATTGCAACCCCTGGAGGCAGTCTTTTGATCTCATCCTCTGCTTCAACACTGATTCCTTCGAGTCCTTTCCTGATCGCCTGCAGATCGTTCGGATTGGTGACCTTGAGAATGATCTGGGTGTTACACTGCGATAGTACGTTCTTGTCGATTCTTGCAGGGCGCTGGGAGATCACTGTCATGCCAAGCCCGAATTTTCTGCCCTCTGACGCAATCGTCCGGAGTATATCGGTGCTAACAGTCTTACTGAACCCCTTCTCAGGACAGTAATTATGCGCCTCCTCGATTACAAGCATCATCGGAGGAATAAGATTTATTTTTCTTGCCTCAAACAGTTCTTCGCACAACCGTGCAACGATCATCGCCTGCATATCAGGAACAACGCCTTTCATATCGATGATCGAACCTCTTCCGGGTTGAACGAGTTCCTGAATCGAAGTTGGGTTTTCAGAGAGTATCTCTGTATCCCGAATCATTTCAAGAGTGCTTAAAACTCCCCATTTTGCATTGCTGTTGCTGTTTCCGACCTCAAAGATGATATCGTCAACCGTGTACCTGCTCTTCTCAGCCCGTATCTTCTGTACCGCCTCATAGATCACGCCCATCTGGGTACTGGACTGGATACCGAGAATGCGGGAGAGATCGCCTGCTTTGAGATTGACTCCGTTGAGCCGAAATACCTGATCCGCACCAGGATTTAATACCCGATCTGCTGGCGTGTACACTGTCAATCTGTCCGCATACCCGGATGGCGATACATCGAAGTACTCAAAATCCCCTTCGACTGCTGGCTCTCTAATTGTTGTGTATTCGCCGTGCGGATCGATGATTAAGAGTGGAATTCCCTGATCAAGAAGTTCCTCCATGATCACACCTGCGGTGTATGACTTGCCGCTGCCTGTACGTGCAAGAATGCTGCAGTGCTTCTGCACAAGGGTGTTGGCGTCGAGACGTACCGGTATTCTCTGCCCCTCGAGCAGTCCCATATATACATTGCCGTGTGTGAGTCCGAGCGTCGATGCCACGAGTTCGGGATCGGCACGAAACACCCGATCTCCCGGACTGAATGGGGTTTTTGGTGTTCGAAGAACCCTGTTCTGCCGAGATCCGATGACCATAGCCTTTGCAATCACCCGATCAACACTCGCATCATCTCGTTTGTCCAGTGCGCTATTGATGGTGATATCCTCGTTTGATCTGGTGATCGAGGTCACCTGTGCAAGCGTCCAGCCATCGGTTTCGTGCCAGATCTTGAGATAATCGCTCTGTTTTGTCGAGGGATCCGAAACCACGAATCTGAAATCTGCAAAGCCTGTTTCACCGAATATGGTACCGATCGAATCTATAGGCATGTGATGATTACATCTTACGCCGATGGCATAAAGGTTTGGTGATATTGGGCTTTGGGACAAAAATGCCGACTGATGGCGGTCGGCTTTTACGATAAATCTTTCAAAAAATGCCGCTGCATAGCGAATCCAAAAATAATATTGTCCCAAGACCCTTGCAGAGCAAAGATTTTTAAATAATCGACACGATTAATCGATTCCAGGAGGTAAAAGATAATGGAAGATACATACATCTTCTCGAACACGTTGAAATGGAACAGTGGATATCAGGCGACCATGTCTTTCGGTGATAAAGCAAGTTTTGAGTTTGCAACACCGCCTGAGTTTCGTGGTCCCGAAGGCTTTATCAGCCCCGAAGAACTGTTTGTTGCATCCGCACATGCATGTGCTCTGACCACCTTCATCGCAAGGACAAAGAAAGCCGGAATCAACATCCGGTCTTATGAATCCAGTGCAGAGGGCACGCTGGAAAAGGTGGAAGGAGTGCGTTGGTTCACAACGATTGTTGTGAAGTCAAGAATAAAGACAGACGGTGATAAGGAAACCGTGAAGGAGATTGTGAAACAGGTAGAACAAAACGCTCTTGTGTTCAATTCGATGAAGACCAAGGTTACGATAGATGCGATCATCGAATGATGGCACGAAGGCAGCTGGAGCATGTTGGATCATCTTCGTAGCCCTTCGAGAATCGCATCATATCTGGCGCAGATTCGCTCGATCACATCGGATGGTGCATTTTTGTGCGTGGGAAATGTGATATCGCCAACACCGAGATAATCCGGCGCAACCAGCATTCCTGTTTGCGATATCGTGAATCCGAGATCGTTCAGGATGTGTGCAGCCATCTCTGATGCTGGTTTTGCCCTGATATCCAGTTCCGTGTCCAGTTTCCTTGATCGTTCACGGTATCGCTCTTTCAGTTCTTCCAGTTTGGAGATAACCTTTGAAACATCATTCTTCTTGCCATACCTGCCAATTATTTTTATAGACCCCAGCAGGTCATCGAAGGTTGTGGATGCGATCTCGACGATCTCTCCGGAAAAATTTCTCCTGACTTTTTCTGTATATCCCTTTGAGATTACAAGCATCCGGATATCACTCAAAAAAGCAAGATCATCAGCAGATGGTTTGTATGCATCAACCACGACACACGGAATCCCACACCGCCGCAAAAGCGATTCATACATCGGGGTCACACCGATGCGGGCTGCCATCTTCATCTTCAGCGCATTTCTGACCGCTTCCGGATCCTCCGAATCCAGACCAAAGTATTCTACAAATCTGGGTGTTGTCGTGAGGAGTTTTGTATGTCTTTTTGGAACGGATGTGATCAGTCCCATCTCTAATAGGGCGCGTATGTGAGCATAAGTCATGTTTCCGCGAATCTTGGCGATATCTGATTGTGTTACTGGCTGGTGGTATGCGATCATCGATAATGTGCGGAGCACAGGCGCAGGCAGTTCCTTTGGAGCAAGCGACCGGACATATTCAGCGTATTCAGGTCTGACCTGCATCAGATATTTTATATCCTTTAATCGTATGATCTCGATTCCTGACTCCCGCTGTCTGTATTCCTCGATTAAGTTGTCTGCGATCAACGATGTCTCGTCCTCTGATCTACCGATCAGTGCGCTCAATCTTGTTATATCAACTGTGCCGCCTGCAGCAAACAGCGCGGCTTCGATGATCTCTTGTTCGTTCTTCATCCGGTTCAAATGTGGTCGGATATATCTTATTTCTTTTTACACGGCGCATCTGTTGGTTCAGATCAGAAACCAGATAGGTTAAATATATGAGGATGCCAGATATGAATATATATGTAGGTGATTTCATGCCCATGAAGATTAAGGAATTGTTATTTGGTCCGATGCCGAAACCAACCGTTGATGAATATGCTGAACTGGATCTCTCGCAATACGAAGAAGTCATGGAAGAGGAGCCCGCAGAGACTTATATACGTGTTGCGGAACTGAACAATCTGGATGGAATTCCTGATTTGAAAAGCGAGATCTACGATGGGAATATCGTGATCGTCGATATCTCGCTGATCAAGCGGGATCGAATGATACTTGAACGCGCACTTCGTGATCTGCGGGATGTGGTAAGTGATGTGCATGGGGATATTGCAGGACTTGGCGAGGATCTGGTGATCACGACTCCGACCGGTATCAAGATCGATCGGTCACGAATCGGTGGGAGAACCGTAGCATATTGAAATGAAGATCAATAGCCCGCTACAGGCTTATGAATACCTGCCGAAAACCAATTGTGGCGACTGCGGAGAGCCAACATGCATGGCATTTGCCTCGCACCTGATCGATCGATCAAGAAAGCTCGAGGAATGTCCGCTGTTGCTTGATGAGGAATATAAAGAGAATTATAATACGCTCACCGATCTACTTGCGCCTGAGATACGTGAGATCAAAATCGGAACAGGGGATCATGCGATCACCATCGGTGGAGATGATGTGCTGTATCGGCACAAACTGACCTTTTTCAATAAAACAGCGTATGCTTATGATGTATGCGACACGATGGACGAAAAAGAACTCGTCGATCGTATCAATAAGATACAGAATTTCAGGAAATTTTATATCGGGGACTTTTTAACACTGGATGCTGTTGCGATCAGATGCAGATCAGATGATGCAGATCAGTTCGCTCAGACCGTCAGGACGGTTGTGGAAACAACCGAACTTCCGCTTGTGCTCTGCTCGCTTGATGCAGATATCCTTGCTGCCGGACTGCTGGTCGCTGCCAATCGAAGACCGCTGATCTATGCTGCAACTACGGATAACTGGCGCGATATTGCACAACTCGTGCTCACATACCATGTTCCTGTGGTGCTGTCCGCGCCGAACGATCTGGATACATTGAAATCGCTTGCGCTGACGTTTGCATCGATCGGAATCACCGATCTGGTTCTTGATCCTGGAACCTTCCCGGAAAAAGGATTGCGGGACTCCTTTGAGAATTTTCTGAAACTGCGGCGTGCAGGGATTGCCGGAGAGATCGATATCGCATATCCGCTGATGGCTGTGCCCATGACAGCGTGGAAAGAGTTTGATGGCGTCAGCGCGTCATACTGGGAGAGCGTACTTGCATCCATCTTCACAGTTCGATATGGGGATATCATGATCATGCACTCAATCGAGCCATACTCGCTCCTGCCTGAACTGCATATCAGAGATACGATCTACACCGATCCGAGAAAGCCTGTGATGGTCGATTCCGGTGTCTTTGAGATTGGATCGCCAGATCGCAAATCGCCTGTGATCATAACAACGAACTTTGCGCTGACATACTACACTGTAGAGAGTGATCTATCGTCCAATGATATCGACTGCTATCTCTGCGTGGTGGACGCCGACGGCATCGGCGTCGAGGCAGCGGTAGCAGGCGGTCAGCTCAATGCAGCAAAGATCAAGAATATGTTCGATTCGGCTGGTTTTGATGTGCGAGAGAAGACAGATCACGCAACCATCATCCTTCCGGGACTGGCTGCGCGGCTGCAAGGAGATGTCGAGGATGCGACCGGGCTCGGGGTGATGATCGGACCCTCTGATTCAGGGCGGATCCCAAGGTGGATGGAATCGAAGTGGAACCGTTGAGGATTTCACTTTCACCCCGCTCTTGGGTTGTTTATTTATATGGCTGTGGTTGATGTGTGTATCAAGGACTTGCACAGCCCTACACGATTCTGGGCAGACCTGCAGACTCCTTCCCCTCACTTTTTTATTTTTTTTGTTTGTGGGAGCCGGTTCGAAGAGTTCCGGTGTCCGGAATTGTTTTCACCCTTCTGGTACCGTTCAAACATAGTTTTATGAGGCTATAAATAAATTCAATTATAACTATGACGTCCTCACGACTGAATCTTATAGAGGAATCTGCGACGCTTGCAATAACAAGTCTTGCATCCGATCTTGCAAGA
>JAYEGV010000013.1:0-6501 GCA_034659235.1 Methanobacteriota archaeon | reverse complement strand
ACCGTTCAAACATAGTTTTATGAGGCTATAAATAAATTCAATTATAACTATGACGTCCTCACGACTGAATCTTATAGAGGAATCTGCGACGCTTGCAATAACAAGTCTTGCATCCGATCTTGCAAGACAGGGGAAGGATGTGATCACGTTAAGCCTTGGCGAACCTGACTTTGCCACACCTGAACACATCTGTGAATCGGCTGTACGTGCGATGCGACAGGGTAAGACTCATTACACGCCTATCGCTGGCATTCCTGAACTTAAAGGAGCGATCGCAGAGAAACTTCGCACCGATAACGATATCGATGTCACATCCGATCAGATTCTCGTTACTCCAGGCGCAAAACAGGCAGTATTCGAGGCGACACAGGCGGTACTCGATGAAGGGGACGAGGCGATACTGGTCGATCCATCATGGCTCACTTATGATGCATGCATCAGGTATGCTGGCGCTCGCAGTGTATGGGTTCCTGTCGATCGTGATTTTATGCCGCGGGATATTGTAGATTATGTTACAGATAAAACAAAACTCATCATCATAAATAGCCCAGGTAATCCTTCTGGCGCGGTATTTGGTAAAAAAGACCTCGAAAATATAGCAGACATCGCAATCGATGAGGATATCATGGTACTTTCCGATGAAATCTATGAGAAGATCATTTATGACAGAAGACACTTCAGTATCGGGTCTTTTGACGGAATGCACGATCGTGTGATCACGATCAATGGTTTCTCAAAATCTTATGCGATGACTGGCTGGCGTCTCGGATACATGGCAGCACCTGATGATATCATCAAAGCAGCACTCAAATTACAATCACACTCGGTAAGCCATGCAGCATCCTTTGTTCAGTACGCTGGCATAACAGCGCTCTCATCTGATCAGAGATCGATCGAGTCGATGGTAAAAGAGTTCAGAGCACGGCGGGATATTCTGGTCGATGGGTTAAACTCGCTTGGATTCGATTGTAAGAAGCCGGATGGCGCTTTTTATGTGTTTCCGGATGTTGCGGATTACGGAGGCGGAGATGCTGTTGCGGAACGTCTGCTAAAAGGTGCATATATCGCAGTCACCCCAGGGTCTGCATTCGGGCCTGGCAGCAGTGATTTCATCCGCATATCATACTCAGCACCCAGAGATCGGATATATGATGCGCTGGAGCGAATCAAAAGTACTATCGCTTAACTCGAACAGAAAGAATACTGAAAGTGGCGTAAGCCCGATCGCCGACTGCGAGACGCATATTGCCGAGCGTCTTTGATGGTATATTTGCAGAGATTTCAAATCCACAGTCCAGTTTTATCTGCGAAACCGGATTTGATTGGATAATCTCCACAATCGTTCCTTCCAGTTGATTTTCTGTGGCGGTTGGTTCGGTGTGCAACTCGATGTTTTCAGGATTTATGCAAAGTTCTACTCGCTCATCGATATCATAATCTGATATCGCCTCGATTGCAGCATTTTGTATCGTTATAACTGCATGACCACCCTCATTGGATACGATCGTTCCGGGAATTGCATTCTCTTTGGCGAGTACCGGAACATTCTTCTCATGGATTTTTTCTCCGGATGCAGAGATACACTGGATCGTATCCAGCAGATCATTCACAGAAAATGGCTTGGTGATGTAATCCTGTGCTCCGGCATCCATCGCTCGATTGATGGTGTCTGGTGACCCGAGCGCGGAGATCGCAAGGATTCGCGCGTCCGGATCGTATCTCTTGAGTTCCCTGATTACAGCTATCCCATCCGTCTTTGGCATCACGATGTCCATGGTCACAATATCCGGTCGTAGCCCTGCATCCATCAGTTCACGATACTTCGCAATCGCTCCCTCACCATCGGTTGCAACTCCCACAATCTCATACCCTTCTGATGTTTCTATAATTTCTTCGAGCATTTCTTGCATATATTTTGCATCATCTACGATCATTATTCTCTTTGGCATCGATATAATATTGAACTATAACCAGATAAATATGTCGATAATATGACCGAATCGCCCATAAGTTACTTATAATCGGCATGGATATTATGGTGTAGAATAGACTGGAGGAAATGAACGATTGAAACAGCCCTGTGTTAACATCGGCATGGTAGGACATGTCGATCATGGAAAAACCACGCTTGTCAGCGCACTATCCGGAGTGTGGACGGATCAGCATAGTGAGGAGCTGAAACGGGGGATATCGATACGGTTGGGATATGCGGATGTTACCTTCCGGAGATGCCCAAACTGCGGAGAGCCGCAGTGTTACACCGTAGAGAAGATATGCGCGCACTGTGGCGCTGAGACCGAAGAACTGCGTACCGTGTCATTTGTTGATTCGCCGGGTCATGAGACCCTGATGGCTACCATGCTATCCGGTGCTGCGATCATGGATGGTGCAGTGCTCGTGATTGCGGCAAACGAACCCTGTCCGCAGCCGCAGACGAGCGAACATCTGATGGCACTTGATATCATCGGAATCAAAAACATCGTGATCGTGCACAATAAACTCGATCTCGTATCGAAAGAGGAGGCGGCAGAACATTATAATGCCATAAAGGAGTTTGTCAAAGATACAGTTGCAGAAGATGCTCCAATCGTTCCGATATCTGCGCAGCAGAAGATAAACATCGATCTTTTGATCCAGACACTCGAAGAAGAAATTCCAACCCGGTTACCTGATCTGGATAAGCCAGCCCGTCTCCTGATCGCACGATCGTTTGATGTCAACCTACCTGGCATACTCCCTGAAAAGTTGACAGGCGGTGTTATCGGCGGCACGCTCAGCCAGGGTACTCTGCGTGTCGGTGATGATATCGAGATCAGACCCGGATGGCAGGTTGAGCAGATAGGTGGTGTCAGATGGACGCCTATTACAACGCGTATTGCAAGTGTCATCGCAGCCGGGAAAAAGCAGAAGAAAGCGAGTCCTGGTGGACTCCTTGCAATAGGCACAACGCTGGATCCGGCAATGACCAAGAGCGATCGGCTTACGGGACAGGTTGCGGGTGAGCCAGACACGCTACCTCATGTCTGGGACGCATTCAGCATGCATACCACCCTCCTCAAATGGGTTGTCGGATCGAGCGATAAAGCAACGGTCGATCCCATTCATGCAAATGAGCCATTGATGCTGAGCATCGGAACCGCAACCACTGTGGGTACTGTGGCAGGTGCGCGCGGTGATGATGTTGATGTCAAACTGAAGCGTCCCGTATGCGCCGAGATCGGATCAAGGGTTGCGATATCAAGGCGGATCGGAGCTAGATGGCGACTGATCGGGGTGGGTGAACTGGTTGGATGAGGATCATCCTCGACACCAATGCACTGATGGTGCCTGTTCAGTTTGGTGTCGATATCTTTTCAGAACTCGTAACGCTTAATTTCGATGAATATATCGTTCCATCCGGCGTGGTGCATGAACTTGAGCGGATCGCATCCGGTGCAGGCGCCAATCGAAATGCTGCCCGTGTTGCGTTATCCCTGCTTACTAGATGTAGGACAATTGATCGTAAAGGAAATGTCGATGATGCGATACTGCAACTCGCAATCGAGATGGATGTTGCAGTTTTTACCAATGATTCCGAATTAAAGAAAAGATTGCGCGATTGCGGTGTGAGCGTCGTATATCTGCGGCAGCGGAGTTATCTTGTTCGCGTTCCATGAGTTTTGAAAAAGATGCGACACGATAAAAAATAGCAGATGTGCTGTTGATCAACACATCCTTTACGTATTTCACCACATCTGAACGTATCTGACCAGTTCTCGTTTTGCCGGAAAATTGTTCTCCAGCCGATCAACCATCCTGTGATACAGCGCTGTAAGCGATGGGAAACCCCATGGATCTTCAAGATGGTGGATCGCCCAGTTCAATGCCTGTCTCACATCCATCTGATCGCTGTCGATGAACTCCACAGCGTCTTCTGCTATCTTATCGATGCCAATTAAGTCGAGTTCATTCAGTTCTGCTTTTACTTCAACGGGTTGAATCTGTTCTACCATCTGCACACATCCTAACTTTATGGTTTTGTAGTACTTCACATATTACTGATGATATGAAGTATTACCAAATTTAATAAACATGCTAATAACATATAAAGGTTTCTGTTCGGAATCGGTCCGCCTTGCATAAACAGCACCGCGAATGATATTTGAAATAAGTTACTGTACATTAGGTGAAAGCCATAATCACTACAGTTCAGACCCAATCGGACCGATCTTCTCCAGTTCATCCACAAATTCAGAAACGATCTCTCTAAATCGCTCGCTTTCGGAGGCATCGACCCAGGCGGTTTTCAGCCTGCGTGCATCGATTCCAATCTCAGCCAGCACATCGGCAAGCGCAGCTATCCGGTGCGCTGCATGTTCATTTCCATGCAGATAATGACACTCTCCGATCCTGCATCCGGCAATCAGCACGCCATCAGCACCGTATTTGAATGCTTCGAGCACAAAACTAGGATTCACTCTACCGGCACACATCACGCGGATCACACGGATGTTGGTCGGATACGAGATGCGCAGCACACCTGTCAGATCGGCACATGCGTAAGCGCACCAGTTGCACAAAAAAGCAACGATCAGAGGATATTCGCTCTTTTTGAGTGCATGAGTCTGCGAGACGATCTGGGAATCGGTGTACAGGTGCGGCTCGATTGCGCCTTCAGGACATGCGGCACTGCATGAGCCGCAGCCTTTACATGCCAGTTCATCGACCACTGCCTTACCATGCACCATCCTGATGCTTCCAAACTCACAGACTCGCATGCAGAGCGCACATCCGGTGCATTTATCCCTGTTTACATGTACGCTCATCGGATCGATCTCCAGACTACCACGAGAGAGCAGACTCTGAATCCTGGAAGCGGCAGCTGCCCCCTGCGCAACTGATGTCTGGATGTCCTTTGGTCCTGATGCACATCCTGCGATGAAGATACCCTCAGTATGCGCTTCCACCGGTCGCAGTTTCGGATGCGCCACCTGCATAAATCCATCCGCTCTGGTGCGCATCCTGATACCTACGTCGCTGTTTGCCTCGAGTCCTACCGAAAGAACGACAAGGTCGCACTTCTCTTCAACGATCCCGCCATCTGCCAGTGTATCCTCGTATCTGATGATCGCCTTCTTGCCATGCGTCAGCACCTCTGCAACCCTGCCCCGTATGAAATCGACTCCGAGTTCCTGTGTACGCTGGTAATATTCCTCATAACCAGCCCCACAGGCTCTTATGTCGATGTAATGAACTGAGATATCCGTTTCCGGATTTTTTTCTTTGATCAACTGCGCATTCTTGATTGCAGCCATGCAGCAGACAACAGAACAGTAATTATTGCCAACAGTCGCATCTCTCGAACCCACGCACTGGATGAATGCGATTCTGTGTGCGATATCTCCTGTCGATGGCTGGATCACGCGTCCATGTGTGGGTCCGCTCGCATTCAGCATACGTTCGAGCTGGAGCGATGTGATCACATCCTGATGGCACCCGTATCCATACTCCTCCTTGCGGGATGCATCAAACGGCTTCCAGCCAGTCGCAACGACTATTGCGCCCACATCAAAACGAAACTCCTCCTCCTTCTGGAAATAATCGATGGCATCCAGAGGACATGCCTTTTCGCACAATCCGCAGCCAACGCAGTGTGAATCGATGCACGCAATCATCGGAACAGACTGCGGTACCGGTATGTAGATCGCTTTGCGAACGCCGATATCATAATCGAACTCGTTTGGAACGGTGATCGGGCACACATAAGCACAATCATCGATACAACCTTTGCACACATCCTCTTTGATGAATCTTGGTTTTTTTATGCCGTGTATTCTGAAATTACCAACGCTACCCTCTACTTTCGTAATTTCAGAGTATGTATACAGATCGATATTCCGGTGATTGAGAATATCGGTCATCCTTGGAGCGATGATGCATATCGAACAGTCGTTTGTCGGGAATAGATTTCCGTACAGGATCGCTCTTCCACCTATGGTCGGCTCTTTTTCGACCAGATGTACCATGATACCGCTGTTTGCCATATCCAGCGCAGCGGTTATGCCTGCAATCCCGGCACCAATTACCAGCACCTCCTGATTGATCGGAACTTCCCGTTTTTGGATCGCAACCAGTTCTCTTGCCTGCGCCACGCCCATACGCACCAGATCAATCGCCTTCTGGGTCGCAAGCGCCCGGTTATCGGCATGTACCCATGAGCACTGTTCGCGTATATTAACCATCGTCAGGAGATACGGATTCAGTCCGGAATCCTCAAGCAAGCGCTCAAAGGTCGTCTGGTGCATGCGCGGTGAACATGCCGCTACAACAACACGATCAATACCCTTCTCGATGTCGTTTTTGATCTCTTCCTGTCCGGCATCAGAGCATGCAAAATCGATATCCCTCACCATGCAGACATCATCGAGTTTCTCTGTCTGCGCCATGATCGCATCGATATCGAGAATACCACCAATATTGAGCCCGCAGTGACAGATGTATACTCCGATTTGCATATTGCTG
>JAYEGV010000012.1:0-3205 GCA_034659235.1 Methanobacteriota archaeon | reverse complement strand
CGTCGAACCTTTCTTTATTCATACCATCAAATCCTGCTTTTTTGTTTTGCCCACAATTATATAACTCCGCAAGTCTTCAGTATTGTACATACACACAAATCTGAACAAACCACATATCCCAATGATCTTCATTCCTTTCATCCTTCTACATCTTTTCTTTCCCAAACAAACTACATCTAATGGAGGCTTTCTACTCTCCCTACACCTTTATTACACATATAGGTATATATTTCTATCCCAAAACTTCCACCCCCCACAGTTCCCGAATATTCCCAAACCACCTGACACCAGAAGCAATCTCCACTTCACCAGACCCCCACAACCTCCTCCAATCCCTCCCGCACTGCAATCTGCTCGCGTGCCAGCCGGACCGCTTCATGCAGTTTCGCCTCAAGCAGCCGTCGTGGCGGAAGATCGGTCAGGTATTCGGCGACATACATCCCGCTCCCTTCCAGCCGTAAAAGCTCCACATGCTCGTAAGACTTCTCTGCGCACAGTATCAGTCCAAGCGGAATCTCTTCGCGCTCCCGCTTCTCATATTTGTCCAGCCAGCGCAGGTAAAGCTCCATCTGACCCTTATCTGCCGCCTGAAACTTTCCAAGTTTGAGTTCGACCGCAACCAGACGGCGCATCCCGCGATGGTAAAAGAGCAGATCAAGATAGTAATCCTCGTTATCGATGGTGATCCGCTTCTGACGAGCTACAAAGCTGAAATCGGTGCCAAGTTCGAGGAGAAAACGTTCAAGCTCCTTTAAGATTGCCGATTCCAGATCTCGTTCGCTGTAGGTGTCTGAAAGACCCAGAAAATCAAGCAGATAAGGATCACGAAAAACTAGGTCCGGTGTCATGCGGTCATCGTTACGCAGGGAATCAAGTTCCTGTTTGGCAAGTTCCGCCGGCTTTCTGGAGATCGCGGTACGTTCGTAGAGCATCCCCTGCATTTTGGTATGCAGGGTACGGGTGCTCCATCGCTCAACACGGCACATCTCAGCATAGAAATCTCGCTTAAGTTCGTCTTCGATGTAGATGATCTGTCGGAAGTGCGTCCAGCTCAATTGTCCACTCAGTGCGTGGACAATTTGCTCATCAGGATAAACCTCAGCAAAACGAATCATGTAGAAGAGATTTGAGCGAGTAAAACCTTTCCCGTACTCTGCGGTCAATTCTGCACTCAGTGCGTGCACAATCTGTCTGCCATACTGGGCACGCTCATTACCAAGGATATCGGTTTTAATGCGATTTCCTACATTCCAGTACAATGTGACAAGGGCTGCATTGGCAGTTTGTGCAAATCGGGATTTTGCCGACTCTATTAGCCCTCTGATATCCTCTAAAAGTCGTCCGTCTACAATGGGGGGTGTGGCGGTTTCTTTGGCGATAATCTCAGTGGATTTGTGGGAACGCTTCGTCATCCAGCCACCTCCTGTAACCTCTCCGGCGTCTGGGTATTTTTATGATCGCATACATTCTCGTTTGTGTGGGCGTCCCCGAAAGCAGAGACAGTATCCCGGTAATTTCGTGTCATCAGTGCTGACACATTTGCACTGGTAATCTCCCCCTTCCATTTTCTTTGTGGTATATATGTGACACACAAACTCTGTTGTGCGTCACAAAACCCAAAATATGTCACACAAAAACATTTGTGTGTCATGGGTGACTCACTACCTCCACCCCTCAGAGATCGCAATCAACTGCGGGAAAACGTAGACCGCGGGTCTCCGCCCCCGTCGCTCATGCAGAACCTCCAGTACTCCAGCGTTCTGAAGTTCCCCAATCATCCTCTGAGCACTCCTCGTTGGAATCTCCGAACACCCGATAAAATCAACGGGTCGGAAGATCGGGCGGGAAAAGATAGCATCAATCGCCTGAATCGAGTATTTCGAGCGTGTAATCTCTGGCATCTTCTGTTTCATGTCATCGTACAGCCCCATAATCTGCGTTGCTTTCTGGATATTCTCCTCTGCCTGTTCCACGATAGCACGGAGGAAAAATGATATCCACCCGTTCCAGTTCCCATCACGGGAGATTGAAAGCAGGCGTTCATAATATTCATCCCGGTTTCGCTCAAGATAAGCACTGATATAGAACATGGGGTTGGACAGCATCTTCTTACTGTACAGGATCAGAGGAACAAGCATACGTCCGATACGACCATTTCCGTCTCTGAATGGGTGGATCAGTTCAAACTGCGCCTTCAAGATTGCCAGTTGAACCAGAGCGTCCTTTTCTTCGCTGTGAAGGTAGATCTCCCAGTTTGAGAGCGCATCCATAACCATCGGAGGAGGTGGCGGGACAAAGGTCGCCTCCTCAATCGGCGTACCCGGAGGCGCGATGTAATTCTGGCTGTGGCGAATCTCGCCCGGCTCCCGGTCTCTACCTCTGGTGCTTGTGAGCAGGATGCGGTGCAGGTCACGAATCATGTTGGTGCAGAGAGGGCGCTTTTGCAGATAATCAACCGCCATGTTCATTGCCGTGCGGTAATTTATGATCTCCTGAATGTCCGCATGTTTTTCAGGTGTCAGATGAGCCTTTGAATCCGCTTCATACTGCAGCACATCCTCAAGAGACGCCTGTGTTCCTTCAATGCGTGAGGAGAGTACCGCTTCACGTGTCGTCATCGGAGAGAGCAGAATGTGGGGATTGACCATACCCCGAAGGATGCCGTCGTACCGTGCAAGTGCAGCGTTTGCTTTGCCGATGTACGGAATATGAGCTATCCACTCGATCGTTTCCAGCGGTAACGTGTCAGGAGTGTATGGCTCCATCACACCATCTCCTCAAGCATGTTGAGAATCTCGTTCTCCAGCGTCCTGATATCCGCTTCGATCTCTTCCAGCGGTCGCGGCGGCTGGTACCTGTAGAAATAGCGGTTGAAGTTGATCTCATACCCCACCCTGCCGACCGCTCCATCGTTATGATCACGCACTTTCTCGTTTACCCATGCATCAGGTACATGAGGTCGAACCTCACACTCAAAGTACTTGTAAACATCCCGACCGAGCGGTACACTCTCATAATCTCGCAGATCCGCATCCGGTTCAGGATGACCTTTCTTATCCATGCAGCTATCAGCAGTCCCATCCTGCTCGGAAAGGGCGTTTAGGCTCGCTTTCTTGACCGCTGCCTCGATTTTTACTCCAGCCGCCTTAAAATTAGAATCAAGCACATCCAAAAAGTCATCGCGGTTCTTATAAACCAGATCGCC
>JAYEGV010000011.1:0-3206 GCA_034659235.1 Methanobacteriota archaeon | reverse complement strand
GGCTCGGTATCGTTTGGCTTTGACGGCAAGATGGGAATGCCGTATCTATCGTATCCGATGCCAGTACCGCCGGGTGGAACCAGAGATGCAGCAGACAATGGTTACTCAGAGACGAGCACTCATTACATCGAAACATACACCGCAGATTGTGCAGCCGGCACGTATGAACTCCGAATTCTGCCAGAGAACGCCGAACGGTTCGAGTATACGATAACTGTGGAATAAGAATGAGCAGGGGATTTCAATTCCCCTGATTTTTATTTTTCAACGAATCCGCGAGTTTTACCATCTTGCTCATGCCGTTTTCATATCTGATGATCAGTTTCCTGCGCTCCAGATCCTGCAACGTCCGTGAGAGCGTGGATTTCGGAATCCCGATCCGCGCAGCAAGTTCTGCCTGATTCATCTCTCCGCTATCGTTGAGTTCTTTTATGACCCTCTGCTCGTTTCCTTTGAGGATATTCAAGATATTCTCGATCTTCTCTGATCCGATCTCCAAATCCGAATCTGGAACCGCCGGATACGTCACAGTATGATCAAAGGTTTCAGCCGTGGCACGATCCGCATGCATATCAGGCTCAGGTTTGATGAACAGCAGGTAGAAAATACTGATTCCAAGCAGAAACGAAGATGCTGCGATAATCAGGCAGTCTTTGATCGTATAAAGATTCGGAATCTCCTTGAGTGTTGTTGATCCATCCTGAACCATGATCTGGACTGTTGTCGGGAGCAGCAGTTTATTGACGAGCATAAATGCGGATAAAACAAGCAATGCCGCAACCAGCATCGTTTTTCCTTCGATTTTCATATTATCTCCAAAAAATAAAAAGGGGGATTAAAATCCCCTATGGTTCTGCATCGAATATGCTGATGCCGTAACCCATCCTGCCTGCATTTTCGCTCTCGTTGATATCGGAGACGCATACTCTACCTGTCATCGTCGTCATCATCGGCATCGACGATGGCGGCATCATCAGCCCGCCACCACGACTCATCTCGAAACTCAGACGCTCCATGATGCTCTCGTTCAGATTCGTAACGACTGTCATGTATGTGGTCATGTTTTCAGACTCGTTCAGGATGTCGATATGCACCGATGCATATCTGTCCGAACTCCTGTTCAAACGGATCACGCGCTCTTCTTCACTATCTGTAGCATTGACATTCACGCCGCCCTCGACCTCGATTATCACATCTGCCACAGGCGGTAGCATGGCGGCTACCCAGCTGACGTTATATTCTCTTCCATCCAGCAGTTCCTGCACGTCTGAGTCAGAGAGCGCGATATCGATCGCCTGCTGCTCTTCAACTGGCGTTAATGGTTCGATGGTGGGTGGCAGAGATTTCAACATTTCGTAAGTTGCCCTGAATGTGCTCCTCCGGAGTACTTCCACCACCTCCTTCTCATCCAGATTCACCATAGCCGTCGCACCGTTTTGCCCTTCTGATACATTCAGGATGCCTATCATCACCGCCACCTGCATATCCTCTCCTTCCCTGTTCAGATTCGGGGAGGGCATCCCTTTCACGCCCTCGATCTCGTACTCCCTGCCATCTATCAACTCCTGCACCTCAGAGTCAGCGAGTGCGATATCGATTGCTTCCTGCCGTTCAACTGGCGTCAGTTCTCTCGGCGGCGCAAATTCGATCATTCCTGTTTCGGCACTGGCAGTTATCTTGCCTTCGCGTATCACAACCATCGTGACGCCGGTGCCATTGTTGTATGCATCAGCAGCACCATACAGCACCGTATCCTCTACCGGAGACTGCGGCGCCATCCATTGTGCGCTCACAATCCCGAGCCCTGTGCCCACCATCACAAGTACTGCGATGGCGAGCAAACTGTTTCTGTTCATGTCTTTTACCTCCTGTTTGGTTTGTGTTCGGTTGTTGCCGGGAATTTGTGTCATCGCGCCCCCAGCAATCGGCGCTCAATGGCACGTTTGGATGGAACAGCGCAAGTATGCAACGCGGAACAATTGTTCCAGAAAATGAAACAGGTCGTTCCAGAAATCGGAACAGATGCGGTCACATACCCCATAAACATCAATGTGTAACACTATCCAAGAACGCTATAACAGGCGCAACCAGAGAGATACATCCTTTCAAGGAAATCCTTGCAGTATAAGCCCGTAAACCAACTGCGTTACCTCCGCGAGATGATGTAGAATCTGGTCAGATAGATGCACACGCACAGCACAAAGAAACTGAAGACTGCCCTGAATATCGGAACATACTGATACTCGAACCATGTGCCGATCACCTCCTGCACCGAGAAATAGAACTGGAAGGTGGCGATCAGCGCAAGAAACATCGTGATGACAAATAACCCTATTCTGAAATACCTTTCCAGTTGTTTTTCATTATCCATTATTATACCTTCTTATTATTAATATAACCAGTATCAGCATCAGCGCAGTGAACCCTGGCATCGCTTTCTTCGGTACCGCTTCATACGCTGGTTTGCGTATGAATTCCTCGACCTCGATCTCCTCAGATATAATTTCCTCTTCCTCTGGTATCGTGCGTTTCGGATTGAGTTGCACCACACCCTGCCCGCGCTCAACGATGGTATCATTCTTCCAGATCAGCGCCTCCACGATATAATTGTAATCATCAGGCACAACAATGTCGGCACTGCGGATGATCGTTGTCTCCTTTTCAATTTCGCCTGTGGAGATCCATGTTTTATCTGCGAGCAAGCCCGCATCCACCTCTCTTGCCTTGATCAATACGTTGAGATCCTCGCTTGTAACATCGCCCTCGTTCGTGAAATAGACATCAACCTCGATGATCACCTTTGAATCGGTAACATTCTTCACAAGAAAGTCCATTTCAGATATCCGCAAGCCAATATCAAATATATTTGGTGTCAGATCCCCAATTCCGGATATCTTCAATGTTCTCTGATCAACTCTCTGCTCATCCTCAAACAAAACAACTTCTATCCGGTATCCACCCTCTCTTTCAACTTTGACTGGCTGAGATACAATTCCTGTCTTTCGCTTCTGGATGCTTCCAACAGCAATGGTATCCTGATCCACGAGCAATCCTGATGCAGAGTCGAATGCCTTCAGCAGGAGTTCAACATCCCCACTGCGATCCCCGCGATTCTCAACATATGTAGTCACATTCAGCACAACATTCGCGCTGGTGACCCTGTCTGCTGATATGTCGATATCAGTGATTCTCAGTTCGCTTTTTTC
>JAYEGV010000010.1:0-3207 GCA_034659235.1 Methanobacteriota archaeon | reverse complement strand
CTGATGTTTCGATCAACGGTGGAAGATGTACTATAACATCCATCGAAACTGGGATACCGACGGCAACCGAGCCACCCTCAACCGGGATGGCAACTCCAACGGCGGCAGAGTCGCCGACTGCCGCACCGATAGAGCCTGCAGCCACACCGACTGCAACAGCGGTCGAGACTGCTGCGGCAGATCAGACGCCGCCGACAGAGCCGCAATCAACTGCGAGCCCATCAGCAACTCTGAAACAGACGATGAAGCGTCCGTCTGATAACAGCATAAGCGGTTTTACATCGGTATTCGCAATGATCGGGCTGCTTATAGCGTTATATGCGATATCAAAAGGAAAGAGGTGAACCAGAATGAAATTGAAACCAACCATGATAAGACGATTTGTGATGACCGCGGTTATCGCTGCGGTTGTGTGTAGTTCCTTGCAGGCAGGTTACGCCGCAGCATCGCCTGTGATAAGCATTGAGCCGACATATACAGGCGTCTCATACGGAGAGACGTTCACTGTGAATGTAACGATCGATCCCTGTGGCGATGAGGTCATGGGCGCAGAATATAAACTGTACTTCAACGATAGTCTGCTGGATGTAATAAGCCAGAGTAAGGGTACGTTCCTGAGTCAGGATGGCGCCAGCACAGTTCCAATAGTGGACAATATCGATGGCATGCCAATCGAGTACGGCGAGATGAGAATGGGTACTGATAGTGGAGTGATCGTTCCCGGCACGTTGACAACGATTACGTTTAAGGTGATCAGAGAGCCCAGAATCGATGAACTCTGCCTCTCGGATGTTGCGCTGAGCTACCCTGATGCTACGGAAATTCCGGAGGTTACTGTCCGCACCGGGCGTCTCGGAGCTGACCAGCCATCGACACCGTTCGCGATCTGTGGAGATATCACACACGGAGACGGCAGCGAATGCAACGATCCTATCGTTAACATAACAAACCTGAACACAAGCAGGAGATGGACGGCTGTGACGACTGAGAGTTCGAACTACTACCAGATCGTGCTTGCAAGCCCTGATGACGTAATTGTGGGCGATGTCCTGCGATTCGAGGTCGTCTGTGGAGACGGGTCGACCGAGATAGAGCACACGGTTACCCAAGCTGAAGTGGATGCAGGCGGCTTCGAGTATAACATCACGCTTGAGGCTCTCCCGGGCGATGTTAATCGCGATGGTAAAATCACATCCGCGGATGTTGCAATTGCACTGCAGATGGCGGTTTGCGGGGAACATGACTCTGTGGCAGATGTCAACCATGACGGCAGCGTAACATCGCTCGACGCTCTTATGATCATGCAGGCAGCGGCTGGACATATAACATTCGAGGGGTGATTCTACTACTGAGGTGTGTGATAGATGAAATACCGGTGATTCCGGCAACAAATGCTGAACCATTGTATCAACGATGCGTTCATGGCGAATGATGCAGAGATTTCTTCCCATATCTCTGTATTTGATGTAAAAATAACTTAAAAATAAAAAGAGGTATAATTATGGAATTAAAAAGACTATATTCAATAGCCACAATTATTGTAATATGTGCGATAATTACAATGATACAGGTAGCTTCTGCTGCGCCGACAATAAGTGTCGAGCCATCGTGTCTAAGTGTCTTCCAGGGAGATAATTTTACGGTGAACATAACAATATATCCCTGTGGCGATGAGGTCATGGGCGCTGAATACAAACTATACTTTAATAATATTTTGTTGAAGGCACTGAGTCAAGATAAAGGCTCATTCCTGAGCCAGGACAGCGCCAGTACAACGAACATAGTCAATAAAATCGACAACCCTGCTGGCAGGATTGAGTACGGTGAGATGAGAACAGGCGTCACCAACGGGGTAACCACTTCCGGTACACTTACAGCGATCAAGTTTGAAGTTAGAAGTTCCGGAAGCGGTGAACTTCGCTTGTATGATGTTGTATTGAGCGATAACAGTTATGATCCTCAGGAGATTCCGGGTGTCAATATCAACAATGCAACAGTAGAACTTGCACATCCGCCAACCCCGTTTCTGATCTGTGGACACGTCTCGCACGGAGACGGCAGCGAATGCAACAATCCTGCCGTCAACATAACAAACCTGAACACCAGTGAGGGATGGGAAGCCAGAACAAGTGCTGACAGTAACTACTACCAGATCGTACGTGCAAACGGTGCCGATTTGAATGAAAGCGAGAAACTGCAATTCAATGTCACGAATGGAACCGTCTCCAGTGTCGCAAATCATACCATAATCGCCAGTGAGGTGGATGATGGAGGACTTTTTAATTTTAATCTCACACTTGGAACTCCAGCACTAAACGTTGTGATAAATGAGTTTGTTTCGAAATCAAATCCAGAGTGGATTGAATTATATAATCCAACTGGTAGCGATGTCTCTTTGGATGGATGGACGATTGAGGACGGTGCAGGCAATTCATTGGCAAGTCTGAGTGGAGAAACGTTGCCAGTAAACGGTTATCTGGTATTTGATTTCAGTAACAAATTAAATGATGGCGGTGACATAATTTATTTGAACACAAGCACAACAACAGTTGATAAAGTTGCTTATGGTGATTGGGACGATGGAAACGTGGATGATAATGCACCAAAACCCGAAGACGATGAATCCGCGGGCAGATACCCAAATGGTGCGGACACCAATAACGATGGTGCAGACTTCATTCTGTTCGATACACCAACGCATGGGACAGAGAATGTGGTAGCAGCAGACACCGCACCACCAATAGTCATTGACCATGCGCCAACCGGAACAGGCGCACCCGTATCCACGAACATCACTGCAACCTTCAACGAATCCATGAATCCGGATACGCTGAACGACGAGACCGTGACTGTTGAGCACAACGGCACGGCAGTGAATGGCAACAGCACCTACGACGCTTTATCAAAGACCGTAACCTTTGATCCGGCAGACGATCTCAACTATAGCGAAACCTACAACGCAACGATCACCACCGGTGTGCAGGATATTGCCGGAAATAATATGTCTTCCAATATCACATGGAACTTCACGACGAGCAGCACAGATACCATCATCGGCATCGGGAATGTTAGCGGAAACATGACTGTGCCGATCATCATCGAGAATGCTGCAAACGTCGGCTCTGCTCACATAAACATCACATACAACGCTTCGGTATGCATGATCACAGATGTTACCAATGGGACATTTGATTGGACATTTGCAAA
>JAYEGV010000009.1:1293-3226 GCA_034659235.1 Methanobacteriota archaeon | reverse complement strand
GTTAAAACTGATCCCAATTAACAATAAATCCGTGTTAATCCGTGTTAATCCGTGTCTGAAAAAACTTGAAGTGTCACCCAACGGAAAGGCTAAAAACAGATCAACTTCTCAAAGGTGAGTTGTTACAGTATATTGTCATAATCGATCGAGACTTTTTCTGGACTTCACGGTCACCATGATTTTTGGCAGTTCTCTGGTCTTGAGGGTGGAGAACTTGACTTCTTCGTGCCACCCTAAACCGCAACGCAGAGCACGCCGAGAGTTGAAAATGTATCGTCTCCGCTGTAAACAGATACAACCAGAAGAAAATACTTCTTGTCTTTCGGACTTTTATGAACGCATTTAATCTGGTATAAGCCCCTCTCCACTGAAAACCCGCACAGCCTCCGAAAGCGTGAGATCATCGGGTGGAACGATCAGATCGGATTCCATGATAACATCCGGGTCAAGAGGCTTTCCGTTCGTCCTTACCATCGATATGAATTCCCTCAACACCTCTCTGAACCTTGTCTCATCGCCAGATTCGAGCAATCCCACGATCTTATTGTCAAGTTCATTCAGATCGTCAAGCAGATCAGCGCTCACCTTGTACTGACCCTCGTTCATGATTCTTATGATCATCTTTTCATCTCCGCTTTCAGTCTTGCGAGTTCATCATCCACGCCGGTTGTGGTCTTCATCTTCCGCAGTTCCCGTTCGACCTCATCCTCTCCTCCGATCTCATCGAGGGCTCCGAGTTCGACCATCTCGTCAAGGGCATCAGACTTTGCACGCATATTCTCTGTTTTTTCTTCAGCACGCCCAATCGCAAACCCCACGTCAGCCATCTCCTCCGAAATTCCAGTAACTGCTTCCTTCACCTTCACCTGCGCTTCAGCAGCGGTGTACTGCGCTTTTATCGTCTCTTTCTTCGTTCTGAATGCTTCTATCTTTGCTGAAAGTTTCTTTTCCGTCTCAACAAGTTTCTGCTGCTCCACCTCCTGCTCACTTATCTGCGCAGTGAGATTTTCGATCTCGATCTCATTTGATCTCTTCCGCTCGAGCACGAGACGTGCAAGGTCATCCCTGCCACCATTGATGGCTTCTCTTGCCTGATCATCGAGTTTCTGAATGTTCTGTTGCAATTTTGCTCTCTGGAGTTCAAGCCGTTTCTTTGCTGTGATGACGGTAGCTGTGCTGCGTTTCACCTGCTGAAGAAGTTCCAGTTGTTTCTGATACGAGTAGTCAAGCGTCTCTCTCGGATCCTCGTATCGATCAAGAAGTTTATTTGCTTTGGATTTTACTACAAGTTCCATCCGTTTGAATAATCCCATGATTCTTACACAGCGATCAGATTATATAAAGATGTTGTTACAGGACTGCTTTAACAATTTTATAGATGATGTATATTAATATTACAATAATTAATACCTTTGCTATTCCGAACATGAACCGCAGAAAGCTATATATCAGCATAACTATAATGACAGCAAATATGATCTGGATGATTTCGCTCCATTTTATGCCGAAAAGGTTTGCCATTATGATGATGTGAGATTACAGCGGTTAAAAACTTTTCTGACACGATGGTCAGGCAGCATCCCTGCCGGACGAAGCGTGATTTGGATTTTGTTTCCATCAATACCAAACTACCACCACCAGAATCGTGATGATCTTTGCGATCATGCTGGACAGATAGTGGATCGCTGTAATTGTAAATCCTAACCTACCAAATAATGAAACATACATTGATAAACTATATTTCACATAAATCATCGTTATAACAACCATACTTCCAATTAAAAGAGTTAGAATTGCCTGTTTTTCGGTGACAACTCCTTCCAGCAGCAGTGTATGTATCGCTGCATACCCGGCAGAGAAATGCAGGAACTGTGCGATCAGCGCATAGATGACATCGCCTGGCAGACCGAGAAGATTCAGGATCGGGCTGAAC
>JAYEGV010000009.1:0-1193 GCA_034659235.1 Methanobacteriota archaeon | reverse complement strand
GCAACATCATATTTTCTTGCGATTCTGTGCAGATGTGCGATCTGATTTGCGAGTTCTCTCCTGAGCGCGATGTTATTCTCGCTCTCGAGTGCAAGCCGGTAGAAAGTGGTGGCTGAATCCAGAATAACAAGCCCTATATTCTCTTTGACGATTTTATCGAGTTCTTTTATGGAAGAATATTGCTGTTCCAGATTTATCGGCTCATATACGATTACATCCTTCGCAATCGTTGCTGCATCGCTTCCTGCGATCTGTTCGAACCGTTCCGGAGAAAAACCCTCCGAATCTATGAATACGACTTTCTTCCCACCCTTTACACACTCTATGATCAGTTGAAGGATTATGTTCGTCTTTCCTGATCCGGGCGCGCCAAATAACTGTGTCACCACGCCAGTTTCAAATCCGCCACCAAGCAGATCGTCGATGGTTTCACATCCGGATGTGAGGCGCGTAACTCTCATCTCTTTCGTATGAACTGTTTCACATACGGTTCGAATAATTCGATGTAGATGTAAGGAATTATAAAAACTAATGCAATCAGTAGAATCAGCAGGATCAACGGCTCGTACCATTCACCAAACCATTCGGGATGCTCTGCATATATTCGCTCGAAATTACTGGACATGATATAACATGATTCTGACCTGTGTATTAACCCCACCGCTCATATGATACCTACCCGAAGGGCAGTTTTTGATTAAACTTTTGTGAAAAGTTTAGTATTAATCCCACCGCTCATATAATTCATGTTCGATTTCAAGCATATCCAGTATCCTTCCGACGATGATGTCGATGATATCTGAGATGCTGTCTGGCTTCTGGTAAAATCCGGGGCAGGCAGGAAGGATCGTAGCGCCAGCGCGTTTTGCACGGAGCATGTTCTCGATATGAATCAGACTCAGCGGAGTCTCCCTTGGAACCAGAATCAGTCTTCTCTCCTCTTTGAGACAGATATCAGCAACCCTTGTGATCAGATTGCCTGATATCCCGTTGGCTATGCTTCCGAGCGTCTTCATGCTGCACGGCACGACGACCATGCCATCGAAGAGGTGCGAGCCGCTGGCAATCGAAGATGTGAAATCATGTTCATCCAGTACATGGTCTGCGAGTTTCTCAATCGTGTGGATATCGATCTCTGATTCGATCTCGATTATCTGGCGCGCTGTCTGTGTGATGATCAGATACGTCTCCAC
>JAYEGV010000008.1:0-3237 GCA_034659235.1 Methanobacteriota archaeon | reverse complement strand
GTAGAATTAAACGAATACGCTCCGGTGACAGTGACTTTGATAAAATAATAGAATGGTAGAATAATAGAAATCGGGAGAATCCATCAGTTATGACTCATGCAATAACAGAATCCGAAGTCGAAGAAGTCGCACTTGATATCCTCTCGGAACTGGGCTATTCCACATTACACGGTCCGGATATCACCCCGGACGGCACAACACCTGAAAGGAGCACCTATTCTGACGTAATATTAATCGAAAGGCTAAGATGCTCAATCAACAGGTTCAATCCCGACATCCCGGCAGAAGCAAGAGAAGAAGCCCTCAAAAAAGTGCTGAGGACTGAAAGCCCAAATCTCATCACAAACAACCACAACTTCCATAAGATGCTTGTTGACGGCGTTGATATTGAATACCGAAGAGAAGACGGGAGCATTGCAGGGGGTAAGGTCTGGCTCTTTGACTTCGAAAATCCGGAAAATAACGAGTTCTTAGCAGTAAATCAGTTCACCGTAATCGAGAACAACAATAACAGACGACCTGACATAGTCCTGTTCATAAACGGGCTCCCGCTGATCGTAATCGAACTCAAAAATCCTGCCGATGAAAACGCGACAATCCGGACGGCTTTTAATCAGTTTGAGACATACAAATCTCAGATTCCTTCGCTATTCCATTACAACGAGATCCTGATCGTAAGCGATGGAATAGAGGCACGGGCTGGAACCATAACTTCGGGAAAAGAATGGTTCATGCCGTGGAAGACCATCGACGGGATAGAGATTGCACCATCAGCAGTGCCTCAGCTTGAGGTGCTCTTTAGGGGGATGCTCAGCAAAAGAGTATTGCTCGATCTGATACGGCACTTTGTGGTCTTTGAAGAGGCGCACCAGAGCATCTCAAAGAAACTGGCTGCATACCATCAGTATCACGCAGTCAATAAAGCAATCGGAGCAACAGCCAGGGCGTCGAGCCCGGAAGGAGATAGACGTTGTGGCGTTGTCTGGCATACGCAGGGTTCTGGAAAGAGCCTTACAATGGCTTTTTACACAGGAAAGCTTGTTTTGAGTATGAATAATCCAACGATTGTTGTGTTAACTGATAGAAACGATTTAGACGATCAGTTATTCGGCGTTTTCGGTCGCTGTCATGAATTGCTCAGGCAAAAACCAGTTCAGGCAAAATCAAGAAGTGATTTGAGGGATCTTCTCAGGGTTGCCTCTGGTGGTATTGTCTTTACAACGATACAGAAGTTCCTTCCTGAAAAGAAAGGAGACAGATTCCCCTTACTGTCTGAAAGGAGAAATATTACGGTCATTGCTGATGAAGCGCACCGAAGCCAGTATGATTTTATCGATGGTTTTGCAAAACATACGAGAGATGCGCTACCAAATGCCTCATTCATCGGTTTTACCGGAACTCCGATAGAAAAGGCAGATAGAAGCACTCCTGCGGTATTTGGGGATTATATCGATATTTATGACATAGAGCAGGCAGTAGAGGATGAAGCGACGGTGAGGATATATTACGAAAGCAGGTTAGCAAAACTCGAATTAAAACCGGAAGAAAAGCCAAAGATCGATCCTGAGTTTGAAGAAGTCACAGAAGGCGAGGAAAATTTTGAGAAAGAGAAATTGAAGAGTAAATGGGCAAGGCTTGAAGCGATCGTCGGGAGTGAACGGCGCATACAGTCTATCGCCAGAGATATCGTGGATCACTTCGAGAACCGGCTTGAAGCGCTCGATGGCAAAGGCATGATCGTCTGTATGAGCAGGCGTATCTGTGTCAGACTTCACGACGAGATCGTTAAATTGAGACCGGAATGGTATCACAAAGACGATGATAAAGGGTTCATCAAAGTCGTTATGACCGGTTCGGCAGGTGATCCGCTGGAGTGGCAGGAGCATATCAGAACCAAGCAGAGGCGCAAAGCACTTGGAGAGCGCATGAAAGACCCTGCCGACCCGCTTAAGCTGGTTATCGTGAGGGATATGTGGCTTACAGGATTTGATGTTCCAAGCCTTCACACGATGTATATCGACAAACCGATGCGCGGTCACGGACTTATGCAGGCGATCGCAAGAGCCAACCGTGTGTTTAAGGATAAGCCCGGAGGGCTCGTTGTTGATTATCTGGGAATAGCACACGAGTTAAAGGAGTCATTATCAGAATATACCAGAAGTGGAGGTCGTGGCAAAACAACGTTTGATCAGGATGATGTTGTTGCAGTGATGCTTGGGAAATATAAGATCGTGTCCGCACTTTTCCATGGATTTGATTATTCCAGATTCTTCACCGGAGCACCAAAAGAGAGGATGACTCTTATTCCGGCGGCAATGGAGCATGTACTCAAACAGGAAGATGGTAAAGAGCGGTGTTTGAGATACGTAACCGAATTATCGAAAGCATTTGCCCTTGCTGTACCACATGAGGACGCTCTCAGGATTCGTGATGATCTCGGGTTCTTCCAGGCTGTCAGGGCAGGTCTTGCTAAAACCACTACAGCAGCAGACAGACCGCGGGAAGAACTGGACTCTGCGATCAGACAGATCATATCCAAGGCTATCGTCTCGGATAAAGTTATAGACATCTTTGCTGCTACAGGGCTCGAGAAGCCGGACATCTCGATACTTTCCGATGAATTTTTGGCAGAAGTGAAAGGATTGCCGCATAAGAATCTTGCACTTGAACTCCTCAGAAAACTCCTCAATGATGAGATAAAGATAAGATCGAGAACGAATCTGATTCAGGGGAGATCCTTTGCAGAGATGCTGGAAAAGACGATCAAAAAGTATCAGAATAAGAGTATAGAGACCGCTCAGGTCATTGAGGAACTGATAGAACTGGCAAAAGAGATGCGTGAAGCGAGACATAGAGGAGAAGAACTGGATTTAAGTGAAGAGGAACTTGCTTTTTATGACGCTCTCGAAGTAAATGATAGTGCTGTCAAGATTCTGGGCGATGAGACATTGCGGACGATCGCACGAGAGCTTGTTGACACGATCCGCAACAATATAACGATCGATTGGACGTTAAGGGAGAATGTTCAGGCAAAACTCAGGGTGATGGTCAAAAGAATACTCCGGAAGTACGGGTATCCTCCGGACAAACAGAAGAAGGCAACAGAGACCGTTCTGGAACAGGCTGCTTTGATATGCAGCAGCTGGGCTGAAACCTGAATCACTCCTGCCCCGCAAGCTGCGCCGGGCTCAGAATCCCTCTCAGGAATTCCCCGGTATAACTCCCCGCGCTCGCTGC
>JAYEGV010000007.1:0-3278 GCA_034659235.1 Methanobacteriota archaeon | reverse complement strand
ATCTCGAATCCAACTGTCTTTGTCCCCTCGCACCGCCATGGATAGTCGCCTGCCAGAAACGATTCATGGTCACTGCGGACATAATCCTCAGCAATCTTCATGGCATCAGAGTAATCGCCCTCTATCATCTCAACCTCGGCGCCATAAGCCTTCATCTGGGTAATCTTTTCCCTGCTCACAAAGTCCGGTATGATGATTTTACATTTCAGTTTGGCAAATGCGGCAAATGCAGCAATAGAAGATCCCATATTACCTGTTGATGCGATCACTGCTCTCTTCTTCTTTCCAATGACCGCTTTTGTGATCTCGAGTGAGGAACCGCGGTCCTTGAACGAGCCTGTCGGATTGGCTGCCTCGTATTTTACAAGAAACTTTTTTGTCTGCGGAACGAGTCCTGTCATGTCAATAAGAGGCGTACCGCCCTCGCCCATCGTTACGATCCTGGAAAGGTCGCTAACAGGCATGAATGCCCGGTATTTCCAGTGATGCGGATACTCGCGCATGAATTCATCCCTGAGAATCACACGCCGTATCGATTCATAGTCGTACTCGGCATCGAGCGCAGAATTGCACCTCGGACACCTCATGACAGGGCATGCATAAATCTTCTCCGGAGAATAGGAACTTCCGCATCCGATGCATCGAAAAAACTTTACGTAGACCAATATATCACATCCATTCAAGACATAATCGTTAATCGATTCTCTGCTCTTTTTTGCACTTCAGAAAAGAGATTTCTCCCGTGCGCATCGATTCCAACGATGAGCGGTCCGAAATCGTGCACATCGAATGTCCAGACCGCCTCTGCCATGCCGAGATCGATCCATTGCACATCAAGTACCGAATCGATGTGATCTGCTGCGACAACAGCGCATCCACCGGTGTATGCAAGATACACACACCGATCCCGCATCGCATCAGTAATTGACATCCCTCCCTTGCCGATTACAGCATGCACATCGAACCGATTCAAGATATCGGCAGTCTCTCGATTCAACCGGCTGCTTGTGGTCGGTCCTGCTGCGATCACCTTCCACGATCCATCTGTCTTCTCCATGATCGGTCCGCAATGATAGATCACAGCATTTTCAAGATCGAACGGGATATCTGACGCATGCAGTATTCGATCATGCGCCCTGTCCCTTGCCGTGATGATTGTTCCGCTCAGGTACACGAGATCGCCTACACGCAACTGAACGATATCAGACAGAGTCAGTGGGGTCCTCAGATGAATTGCCATGTGCTGTCTCTGGTACACTGGATTAAAAGATTGTTGTGATAGATTGATATTCCATGAACCGGAAGTGATGGTTGATGTTTGTGATGGGGCATATCGGATGCACTCTCGGCATTGTGATGGTTATAGCCATGTTGATTCCGAAACTGAGAGATCGAATCGATCTGAGATTTGTTTTGGTTGGAGCACTGCTGCCAGACATCATAGACAAACCGATCGGGCATATTATATTTGCATCATCTATCGGGTATGGAAGGCTTTTTGGGCATACTCTGCTTTTTTTGTTGATACTGACGGCAATGGGAATGTTTATGCATGGAAGGAGTAGAGATAATGCATTATGCTTATCTTTTGCAACATCCCTTCATCTGATTGAGGACCGGATGTGGGAATTGCCAAAAATTTTGTTTTACCCGTTATATGGATCTGATCTTCCGCATTATAGCGGCTATGCGCACTGGTATGATTATTTCATCACAACATTCGTCAGATCATACACCCCATCGCTCTCTTATGTGTTTGTATCAGAGATGATCGGAATTGGCGTTGTCATGGTTCTGTGTATCGCGTTCGTGGGCGGTTCAAATAAATTGAACAAAAGATCATGATCTGCTACCAATCCATCTACTGTGATCAGGAGTTCTTAAACATCAAGGACATGATTCCTGGCTTGCTATCCTTCGCATGTCCTGCCTGGAAGGGAGCCATAGCCATGCCAGAGGATTCTGATAACTCCTTACTTAACCGGTCAGTGATCTCTCCAAATATCATTTTGTAGGCGGTACAGTGTGGATCAACGCCCTTTATCTCACCTCCTGTTGGTGTTATGGCATTGTAAGGGCATCCGCCCCGACAGAAATCGATGTATGGGCAGTCCCGGCATTCCTTGTCCACATAGTCCTTATACTGGTGCATAAGCTTCCATGCGAAAGACCTGGCAAGATCTTCCTCTTTGGGATGGTCGTACACATTGCCCGTAACATACTCTGGCATCCCTACAAAGCGGTAGCAGGGATAAATGCTCCCATCAGGTCCCACCGCAAAGACACTATCCATACAATCCACGAAGGTGCAGACACTGCCCCGGTGGGTGAACACACATCTGCACAGGTGATCAATGTTCATCACTTCAATCTTGCCCAGATTCTCCAGATATTTATCCAGAAGGTAAATTAACAACTCTCCATACTCTTCCGGATCAAGTGCCCATTTATCAGGACCTTCGGAACGTAATGATGGTAGTGCAGGATGCAATTTAAGAGTCAGACCATTCTCCATGAAAAAATTGAAGATATCCTCCTTGAACTTTACAGAGTACGACGTGAAGGTGCAGATGAATCGCACAGCAAGTCCATGAGCCCTGGCGATTTCATAGCCTCGCATGGTCTTTTTGAAGTATCCCTTGCCTCTCTGCAGGTCATTGAGCTCCTCTGGACCATCGATGCTGGAACCGATTGGAATATTATACTCCGCCAGAATCTGTGCCAGTTCGTCGTCGAGCTTCCAGAGATTGGTCTGTATGGCAAAGGACGGCTTCAGATGACTCAAACCATCCGAAAGCAATGGCAACGCTCTTCTATAAAAATCCGCGCCGGCAAGGAGCGGCTCCCCACCATGGAAGGTGAAGGTAACCTGATCATCCCGGAAATTTTTGACCCATTCAACCACTTCTTCGATCGTTTCGATGCTCATTATCGGGGAGTCTTCCGCTGAACTCCAGCAGTAACTACAATTGGAAGGACAGCCCAGCGTAGGGACTATCATCACGTGAAAAGGCATAGAACTCCTTTTCTTTTCCCTCTCCTTCCTTCTCTCAGCCATCTTCTTCCGTCTTTCAGACATCTTCATGATTGCTCTATTCCACCTTTATATCTGGTTTAAAATCATGGATAACTCAAAAAATTTGCAGAAAAAAAAGAAAAAAGATAGGCGACCAGGTCGCCTAAATTCCTGCCGGTATCACAAGACTGCGCTCGCCTGCTGGCTTGAACGTTCGCATGCCACCTCTGGCGTACTCCTTCCTGATGTAGGAGAAGTCAAA
>JAYEGV010000006.1:0-3311 GCA_034659235.1 Methanobacteriota archaeon | reverse complement strand
ACGCCAGAGCATGTCACAGTATTCCATACAGAACCATCATCGCCGCCATCACCTATTCTGTCGCCGATCGCCGGAATAGTTATAGTAGTGATAGTAGTGGTTTTCGGGATCATCAGGGTGATCAGTATCACAGCACAGACCAGAGATGAAACGCATGTCGAAACTGTCACGCCAACAGAACAAACAGAGCAGAGAAAAGCGATCGCTGCGATAATTGGAATTATTATTGTCGCGGTCGCTGCAATCATTGGAATACTGCTGGTGTAAACGGATCGGCGGAACGTTTTCTCGATCAGGGCGGTGCTAACACAATCGAGGTACAGATTACTATTCCAGCCATGCGTCGGCAATTTCGTATCGAAACACGACCCTCGAGGCGCGGATGCGGGAACAACGGTCAATGCCTTTGTAGACTGCAAAAATATCCCAATCGAGGAAGAGAACAACCCTGCCAAGCCACTCGGCGGTTCGAGGCGTGCAGATAACGTAAGAAATCGCCTTCAGTTGCTCATCAGATAGCAAACTATTCTTCATGCCGTTGACATCACATACCAGTCCGATAGGTATAATTAGATTGAACCAGTACTTGTAAACAAATATGTCAAGGTGATAATCAATGTACCCAATCCCACGCACAGGACTGATACTGATATTCATTGGAACGATAGCTATTGCGGTTGCGAGCACCATCGTTTTATCAGACGCGATGCTGCTGCTCGGAATATGGCTGATCACGCTGATTCTGATCGGATATGCCGGGTGTAACGTGCAAAAGCGCACTCCGGATGAAGAAGCTGAACTGGAACGTGCATCAGAACGCATCAACGAACTGGTTACCGAAAATAGCGAATTGAAACAGGCAGACCAGGATAAAAATGAGCTCTTTGTCAGAACCATAAAAGAACTGCGCATTCCATTGACATCGATCGATGGGCATGTGGAACTCTTGAGGGATCAGCATCTCGGCAGGATAACAAAGCAGCAGAAGGATAGTCTGGATGCTATAAATCAGGAAATCGACCGTATCACACGGATGATCATCGATATCATCGAACTTGCCAATCTCGAAACCGGAAACATCTCATTAAAGAAGGAAAGAATTTCATTCAGCGATATCATAAATAATGTAACCGAATATATGCAGCCGACGACCGAACTCAAAGGAATCAGGTTGGATAAAGAGATATCACCGGATCTTCCTGCGATTCTTGGCGACCAGGAGCGGTTGACCCATGCATTTACAAATATCATTGGCAATGCAATAAAATTCACATCGGATGGTAATGTTTCCATAACCGCCCATGCCAGAGATAGCGAACTGTTGATATCGGTTTCGGATACCGGTACCGGTATTCCGGAAGATGCGATCGATAAGATATTTGATCGGTTCTACAAGGTGGATACCACATCGCATGGAACAGGTCTCGGTCTCTCAACAGCAAAGGAGATCGTCGAATTGCATGGCGGAAGAATCTGGGCAGAGAGCAAGGAGGGAGAGGGCAGCACTGTTCGGTTCACGATCCCCCTTTCATAACACATATATATCACATATCCATAACATGGCATCATGCACCTGATTATCACAGAGAAACACAATACTGCAAAAAGAATTGCAGGTATACTATTCGGAGGAACTGCGAAGATGGTTCGGGTAAACGGAGTTAATACCTACGAATCAGGAGATAACGTGGTGATTGGGCTCAGCGGGCATGTGGTTGGTCTTGATTTCCCTGATGAGTACAATAACTGGCAGAAAACAGATGCGCGTGATCTTATTCATGCTGACATTATGACAGTTCCGGATAAAAGAAATAGCAAGATCGTATCTGCACTCAAAACACTCGGAAAAAAGTCTGACACCGTAACGATAGCAACCGATTACGACAGAGAAGGGGAGCTGATCGGTGTAGAGGCTTTGAAGATAATAAAAAAGCTAAATCCGGGAATCAAAGCAAAAAGAGCTCGATACAGTGCGATCACAGCAACCGAGATCGAAAATACGTTTGGAAATCTCGGTCCGATCGATTTCAATCTTGCAGCAGCAGGAGAGTCGCGTCAGATCATCGATCTGATATGGGGTGCTGCACTGACCAGGTATCTCTCGGTCACATCGAAGCGACTCGGAAAGCGATTTTTATCTGTGGGCAGGGTCCAGTCGCCAACACTCGCATTGATCGTGGATCGAGAGAAGGAGAGGGATGCATTCGTTCCGAAACCGTACTGGGAACTGTATGCTCTTCATGCGGAAGAATTTACGTCAAAGCACAGGAAGGATCGCTTCTGGGATAAGGAGGAATTTGACCGGGTATTCTCAAGAATCAAGGATGCAAAATCCGGAACGGTTTCGGATGTGAAGAGAGGAGAAAGGACAGAGAAACCTCCGACACCGTTCAATACCACCGAATTCATAAGAGAAGCGAGCAGAATCGGAACCAGCCCTGCAAATGCGATGCGAATCGCAGAAAATCTGTATACAAATGGATTTATATCATATCCTCGAACAGATAATACCGTTTATCCAAAGAGTATCGACCTGAAATCTCTTGTATCGATGTTTCTTAAAAGCGAATTCAAAGAATATGCATCAAAATTGCTAAAAACTCCACTTAAACCAACTGCTGGAAAGAAAGAAACGACAGATCACCCTCCGATACACCCTGTATCGCTTGCGAGCAGAAAACAACTGAACGCTGATGAATGGAAGATTTATGAACTGGTTGTCCGGAGATTCTTTGCCACGTTCGCAGATGCTTCTGTATGGAAGACGCTCAGGGTCATTATCGATATAAAAGGCGAGGATTTTGTCGCAAACGGCGCGGTGCTAATCGAACCAGGGTGGAGATACTACTACCCATATCACGAATCAGAGGATCGCATACTGCCGGATCTGGATGCCGGGCAGGTACTGAGCATAAAGGAGTTCAATATCGAGAGCAAGACCACAAAACCACCAGCAAGGTACGGTCAGGCGAGATTGATCAAGGTGATGGAGGATCTCGGGCTCGGAACCAAATCAACCCGCCATGAGATCATCCAGAAATTGTACAATCGGGCTTATGTTCACGGGACTCCGGTCCAGCCAACAAAAACTGCTTATTCAGTAGTTGATACGCTGGAGAAGTATGCTAAAATGGTTGTAGTACCTGATATGACAAGCAAACTCGAAAAAGATATGTCTAAAATCGCAGATGGAAAAATAAAAGAAGAAAATGTGATAAAAGAATCAAAAGATATGCTTGATTCCATCTTTGATGATCTGGTAAAAAATAAGGAGAAGATTGCCTGTGATCTGCGGGACGGGCTGTATACTG
>JAYEGV010000005.1:0-16375 GCA_034659235.1 Methanobacteriota archaeon | reverse complement strand
CCTGAGAATTCCTTTATCCCGAAACTCTGGGCATATACGAAGATAAGAAGACTGATGGATAGAATGACTATTGAAGGTGAGACAGACGCGCTTGTATCTGAGATTACCGCGCTCTCTCTTGAGTTTGGGTTCGTGACCCCCTACACCTCGCTGTTCGTGGAGGTGCCAGCCATCGATAGGAGTGAGACGACGACGACCGCATCCGGTGTCGAGGGCGGGGCTGAAGGCGTGTATGCCGAATCTGATAAATCTGTAGTGCCAGAGGTAGCGCCAGCGTCAGAACCAGTACCAGCAGTACCACCTATGGAAGCTTCAACTCCTATTTTCACTCCAGTGGAAGAAGGAGGAGCAGGAGGCGCGATAGAAGCTCCCAGAGAAGCAGAGGGCGTGGCAGAAGAAGTTGAAACCGAATCAATTCCAACAAAGAAGAAGGTTCCAGGCTTTGGTGCAGTCGTTGCGATCACAGGACTTGCCGCTGTCGCATATCTATTGCGGCGGCGATAACATGCTCACTGCTTGAGGTGATGGAAAGTGAAAATTGACTCCTACTACGACGTTGCAATCGTCGGTGCGGGACCGTGCGGCTGCACCGCGGCACGATACGCGGCAGAAGACGCAAGCGTGCTCTTAATCGACAAGAAGAAAGTAATCGGCGTTCCTGTGCAGTGTGCAGGCTTTCTTCCGAGATATGATGAACTCGAGGAACTGATGCCTGATGCGGAACTTCCTGACACCTTCAGATACCCGATGAGTTGTGCGTACACAGAGACACAATACCAGCGGTTCATCGCACCGACCGGCGATTCAAAGGAGTTCGATGTCGATGCTGATGTGCTCGACCGGAAGCGCTTCGATCTCTATCTTGCAGAAAAAGCAGTCAAAGCAGGCGCGGACCTCTCTATCGGGACGAGAGTGACAGCAATCGATCATGGGTCGATGGAGATCACAGGAATGTGGGGCAGCCACAAAATCAGAACGGGTATCGTCATCGGTGCGGATGGTCCAGGCTCGCTTGTGGCACGATCCGCGGGGCTCGCCGGAGACGATCGCGATCCGATGGGTATCGCTCATGCGGTCGCTTATGATATGACCGGAGTTGAGATCGATTTTCAGGCGGTTGAGATGTACTTTGGCAGAAACTTTGTGCCAGGTGGATACGCATGGATCATCCCGCACGGAAGAGATTCTGCGAATGTCGGAATGGGGATCAGAAAACCATTATCCGAACCTGGTATCTCGTTTCGGGATTATCTGCATCGCTTCATAAGCGAGCATCCGATTGCGGCTGAGAAACTGAAGAACGGAAGGGTTACATCGATTATCGCAGGAATGGTTCCGGTTGGTGGTGCACGCCAGAAAACATGCACTGGTAACGTGATCATCGCGGGCGATGCCGCAGGACATCTGATCGCAACGAATGGCGGCGGGATTCCGACTGCCATGGTCGCAGGAAAGATCGCTGGCGAGACCGCAGCAGACGTCGCAAACGGCAGATGCACTATCGAGGATTACGAATCGAGATGGAAGAGAGAGATCGGAATGCAGATCAAAACATCAGTATATGTGCGCAAGTTGATGGACGGGATGATGCGGTCTGATTCGATGATGACTGCGGTCATGAACATGATCTCGCCAGCGCACATGAAATCGCTCCAGCGCGGGCAGCTTCCGGATGCTGTGAAGCGGATACTTCTTGGGATGCAGAGGAGGATGGGGTGAAGAGTGCGAGGTGGTAGCGGTTGCTTGAGGAAGAAAAGATATGCATACGTCATCGGTTATAGCTCACCATTCAATCCTGATATGGGGCTGTTACACTTCGGTTAAAATGACATCAATATCGGATGGCGTGATAGCCCCCGAACTCCGAAACGTTCATATATCACGAAAGAAAGATGGTGACTTGCAATACGGAGGCTGACTGGCGTTACAAATTTTTTCTCTGATCAAGAAAAATTTTTGTTCCACAAAAAAATTTCCTTGACAGAAAAACTATTCTTGCAATTAGAAATAAGTAATGGTAGGGTGTACAAATCTCAGCAACATCACTAACTTATTAAACAGGTGGTCTTATGAAACAGGTTTCAACTGGCATTCCCGGGCTGGATCAGATACTGGACGATGGATTCACGCGCCCGTCCACGGTACTGATCGCTGGCACGGCTGGTACAGGCAAGACAACATTTGCGATCCAGTCCCTCTTCGCTGCGGCAAATAATGGTGAGAAATGCCTTTATTTTTCAGCCATATCCGAGCCAATTGCAATGCTCAGCGGATATATGTCAAAATTTAGTTTTTATGATCAATCGCTGTATGAACAGGAGAATCTCATCTACTTCGATCTGAGTTCTGAGATCATGAAGAACAAGACCTATGATCTGCTGGATATCATCGATGAAAATGTCGAAGCGATCCATCCGGATCGTATCGCCATCGATCCGATCACGACAATGGATCTGCCATTGAATGAGAATGAATGCAGGCAGTTTTATTTCGATCTCTTCGTCGGAATGAAAGGATGGAATTCTCTTGTACTGGTTACAGGCGAGTTCACGGAAGCGAACCTGCCGGCAAGCCCGATCAGTTATGTTGCGGATGCTATCATATATTTATCAAATGAGTTGAAGAAGGGGCGCCGCGTCCGGTATCTTGATGTACTGAAGATGAGAGGGCAGGATTTCGCAAGCGGCAAACATGTATACAGGATCACTGATGACGGCATCATCACCTATCCGAGTCCCGTGATCAGGGAGGATGCGATTGCTGTGCGTGAGCGCGTGAGCATGGGCGTCACCGGACTCGATCAGATGATGAATGGTGGGCTCATTCGCGGAACAACATCGCTTTTAAGCGGTCCAAGCGGCACAGGCAAGACCACCACAGGCATGCATTTCATCCTTGAGGGCGCACGCAGGAGCGAGCCCGGATTGATCGTCTCGTTCGAGGAGAGTGCAGCACAACTGCGAAGAGACGCATTATCCTTTGGATGGGATCTCCAATCCCTTGAGGATAACCATACACTGTACATCCTACATCCATCCGATGATGAGGTGTATGCCGGAGAGAACCTGCTTCAGATACGCGACTGCGTTGAGGAACTTGGGGTGACCAGAGTGTTGATCGATTCGATCAACGGATTTGCCGATGTCTCGCCTGATGAGGATGGTGCTTCGTATGTCCATAAATCATCGAGGTATCTCAAATCGCGCAACATCACAACGGTCTTTGTCAGCGAGACCAGGGATCTTCTTGGTTCGAAGCAGATCACTGAAAACGGCACCTCCCATGTCATGGATACTGTTGTCATGCTCAGATATGTGGAGATTACGTCAGAACTGCGCAGAGCGATCTCGGTCTTGAAGATGCGCGGAAGCGGGCATGACACAGGCATCCATGAGATCGAGATTACTGATAAGGGCATGGCAGTTAAGATCGATGAGACATCATTCAAGAGATATGAAGGTATATTCAGTGGAGTACCTAGATTAACCGGAGCGGAGGCATTTGTTAGGGCGTTCGGAAAAAGGAGATGATTTTATGGCGTATATAGGGAATATCGTGGAGACGTATTCCTTGTTCATCGCGTCTATCATATCATTATCCTTATTTGCGATCAGTGGGTTCTATCAACTTAACTTTGGAAAAGAGACTCATTGTAGATGGTTTCTGGTACCTGCAATACTGTTTATGATATCCGCAGCACTGCACGCACTTGATTATGATGGGGTCGCTATCGGATGTGTCGGAGCAATATTATTACTGATATTCACTGCTATGCTGTATAATATTATGATGAGGGTCGAAAAATGATTGCTGCTGTTATGTGGGCTATAGTGATTGTGTCACTGATGTTTACATTCTATACGCTTGCACAATTCAGTGAGAGACTCGGTGAAGCGCTGCATCTGGAACCATATTATATATTATATTATGTTGCTTCACTCTTACTTTTCATAGGTATTCAGACGGAATTATTGAGTGAGATGGTACCTGGTCCTGCTGCCGGATACGCACACTGGTTCGGGATATTGACAGCGATCGGGATGACCGTCGCTCTGATGACAACAGTCAGGTACTGGGGCTGGCTAATAAGAGCGCATCATTAGAACCATGCGACTTCAATTCAAGCTCATCCTTCTCCTTATCTCGGTTTCAATCGTCCCGTTTGGTATTATAGGGTACTATACCTATGATCTTTCTGCCAGATCGATGGAAAATCATGCTGTCGTGCATCTGACTTCAGTGGCGCAGACGAGAGCGGATTACATCGATTCGTGGCTTGCACAGCGGCAGGGTGATGCAGGGGTCATCGCAGGCGCAGCACCGGTTGTTCACAATATAGAGGTGATGAGAACCACCGATCCATCGAATGAGGGATACCAACAGGCAAAGGAGAAGATAGAAGCATTTGGGAATCTTGTAAAGGAGGAATATGGTGCTTTTGATGAGATGTTCGTGCTGAATACAGATGGCATCATCGTTGCATCCACTGATGAAAGCACTATCGGAGATGACCGATCATCGCGTGAATATTATTATTGCGGGTTAAGCGATACCCATCTAACCGATGTATACTCATCTCCGAGACTTCATGTGCCAACGATGCTGGTATCCACTCCGCTATCGTCTGATAGCAGAACAATCGGTGTGATGGTTGGCAGGATCAATCTGAGCACGATTCACACGATCGTATGCGATCGCAAAGGACTCGGAGTGACAGGCAGGACATTTCTGATAGATGAGGACGGATATCTCATCAGTGGTTCGACTGCTGAGATGGCGACAGTGTATGATACCCGCGGAGATCACTGTAATATCTACGAGCGCAATGGAAGAAAGGTTATTGGCGCTCAGGTATTGATGCAAAATCATAAATGGTTTTTGATCGTTGAACAGGATCATGATGAGATATTATCTGCCCTGTACATGCTGATCAAACGAGCATTTTTGGTTACGCTCAGTCTCATTGTGCTGATCAGTGTTTTCTCCATACTTGTTACCAGACAGATCACAAGACCAATCGAACGGCTGTATGAGGGAACAGAGGCGGTGGCAGCAGGTGACTATTCGGTGCAGGTTCCAGCGGTCACGGATGATGAGATCGGCGCACTGACCAGACGATTCAATGAAATGACATCTGAACTGGAAGAGACGCACAGAAAACTGGAGGACAGGATCGCTCTCATTAACCGTGATCTCGAGAATCAGAAGAGCAAACTCGAGAGCGTACTCCAGAGCATGCCAGATTGTGTCTTTGCAACTGACAGTGATTTCAGGATAACCATGTTCAACAGGGCTTGCGAGGAGTTTACAGGCATCCTGGCAGCAGATGCCATCGAAAGGTTCTGTTATGATGTGTTCCCAACTGATGTATGCGCGGGGCAATCCCGGCTCCGGGAATCGATCGATGATCATGCTGCTGGCGCGTGCTGGGAGGTGCATGTCACTGATAAGAACGGTCGCAGCGTTCCGATTATGACCTGTGGTGCGCCGCTCTGTGATGCCGATGAAAACATTACAGGATATGTTGAGGTGTTAAGAGATGTCACCGAGCTAAAGAAGGTGACCGATGAACTGCGAGGATCAAACGCTGAACTGGAGCTTGCAAATAAGGAATTAAAAAAACTCGATTCCCTCAAAACAGACTTCTTAAACATCGCATCTCATGAACTGCGAACCCCGCTCACATCGATCCGGGGATTTGCCGAGTTCGTGGCTGATGAGATGCTTGGAGAACTGAATGAAAGACAAAAAAATGCGCTTTCAAAGGTTGTATCGAACAGCGATCGGCTAATAAGGCTGATTAACAATATGCTTGATATGTCAAAGATCAGATCAGGGAAACTGGAACTGAGTATCACCGAACTGGACCTATCTGAACTGATCAGGGATGTTGTGGCAGACATGGAACTGCTTGCTGAAAAAAAGAATATTTCATGCACCATCGATACTCCGGATAGTGTCGTTATTAAGGGGGATCGTGATCGCATCGAGCAGGTTCTTGTGAATCTGCTCAGCAATGCGATCAAATTCACACCAGCTGGCGGCAGTGTATCGGCTACCGCGGTCGATTGTGAAGACTGTGTCAGAGTCAGGGTCTCTGATACCGGAATCGGCATCGCACCGGGTGATCTGGCACACATCTTTGACGAGTTCTGGCAGGTCGAGAAGAGCAGAGGCACCGGTCTCGGTCTCGCGATTGTAGCGGACATCGTCCGTGAACACGGCGGTGCAATCTGGGCTGAAAGCGAGGTCGGCGCTGGGAGCACGTTTGGATTCAAATTGCCGAAGAAAGAGTGATCTTGGTGCCCCGCCTCCATTAACAATGCCTGTGCCAATGCTGCCCGCATTCGACATAAGGTATCTGAATAACCGTAATTGGTGTTCATCTGCGTTAATCTGTGTCTGATAAGGTTTTTTAGACACAGATTTACACTGATTACACTGATTTTATTGCGCAGACCGCAATGATGAAAAAGAATCATTTAAGGATTATGGGACACCAATCGACTTTCCGAACCTGCGTGCATGCATCATCTCTTTGATTCTGCCGCCGATTACAATCGGGATCGTTTTCAGATCAGAAACATCCGAACAACCACACAGAAACATCGCAACTCTGAGTTCTGAGATCATACGTGAGATCTGATCGATTACAGCGCCCTCACTTTCCATCGCAGGCGCAACCAGCGGTAATGCAGTTCCACAGATCGATGCTCCAAGTGCGATCGATTTTGCGATATCGATTCCTGTGCGCACACCACCTGTCGCGATGACCGGAATCTCGCATGTCGAGCATTCCGTAATACTCAACGCTGTCGGTATCCCCCAATCCCAGAACAACTGTCCGAGATGCGCTGATCTGTCGTCTCCGCGAGTAAGAGCACGATAATACTCCACACCAGCCCAACTTGTGCCGCCTGCACCGCCAACATCGATCGCATCCACACCAGCGTCCGCAAGCGATATCGCCACTTCGCGCGATATGCCCGCGCCCGTCTCTTTTGCGATCACCGGAACCGAAACAGTCTCGCATATCTCTTTTATTGTATGCAGACATCCGCGTGCATGCGTGCAGCCCTCTGGCTGCACCGCCTCCTGTAGAAAATTGAGATGGATCGCAATCGCATCGGCATCGATCATCTCGATCGCACGTTCCACGCCATCGATACCATATTCCGCCAGCTGTACAACACCGATATTGGCATACACAAAGGAATCAGGCGCGCAATCCCGTACCACCCGAAATGATTCCTCGTACGTTGGATCCTCGAGCGCAGCCCGCTGGCTTCCCACTCCGATGCCGATCTCCAGATGCTCTGCTGCAAGCGCGAGCGATCTGTTGATCGCATACGTGTCAGGATGTCCTCCGGTCATCGATGCGATCAGAAGCGGCGCACCCAGCCGTTTCTTGAATAATTCGGTAGAGATATCGATCTCATCCTTATCGATTTCAGGGAGTGCGCGGTGAATCAGATGGATGTCATCAAAGCCTGCAGAAACATGTGCTTCAACCGGAACGCTTGCACATATCTGCAGATGCTCGATCTTTCGCTGGGATGTGGTCATCGGTAAGATATTGGTTGGATTGTATTTAATGATGATCGCAGGGAATCGAGACGTTTGCGGCATGTCAGTAAAAGAGTTAAACAAAGAACATCAACACCGTTCGCCGAAATTTCTTATATGTTGAGCGCAAGATGATCATGAACACGAGGTGGTTGCATGGAATTATCAGACATCAGAGAAAAGATCGAAATGATCGATAAGGATATCTTAACATTGATTGCAGAGCGCACCAATCTCGCAGGAACTGTTCTTGAGTTGAAAAGAGCAGAAGAAAAGAGCATCGAGGATGAGGAGCAGGAACAGATCGTTCTGAATCGCGCCATCGATTACGCAACCGAACTGAATCTTGATATCGGTTCGATCAAGCAGATCTTTCTGATCCTGATCGGAATGAATGTCGAACGCCAGCATGAACTGAGCGGTGAAGGAAACCTGCCATAATGCCGAAAATTGCGATAATTCTTGGATCAGAATCTGATATGTGGGTCGCTGATCAGGCAATCGAAGTTCTGAAAGAATTTAATGAGAATTACGATCTTACGATCATATCTGCGCATCGCGATCATGAGAGACTGGATGAGTATATCAGGAAGAGTGATGCACCGGTATTTATTGCGATAGCCGGATTATCAGCCGCACTGCCAGGCGCCATTGCTTCAAGAACCGATAAGCCAGTGATCGGGGTACCGGTGAGTACGAAACTCGGAGGGCTCGATGCGCTCTTAGCGATTGCGCAGATGCCGCCGGGTGTGCCGGTAGCCTGTGTTGGAATCGATAACGGAAGGAATGCTGCACATCTCGCAATGCGGATACTTCACAACAATCCTTAGTATCACAGAAATCTTTATGTGTTTGCGATCTAAATTTCCAATTAGAGGTACGATACATGGGTAAAAAGAAAAAAATGGTTGAACGTGTGCGTGATCTGATGAATCGCCCGGAAAACATCAGAAACATCGGTATAGTTGCGCATATCGATCATGGTAAGACCACGCTCACAGACAATCTGCTTGCAGGCGCTGGCATGATCTCGAAGGAACTCGCAGGCAGGCAGCTCTTTATGGACTTTGATGAAGAAGAACAGGCAAGAGGTATCACCATTGATGCCGCAAACGTATCGATGGTGCACGAGTTTGAGGATGATGAATATCTGATCAACCTCATAGACACGCCAGGGCATGTGGATTTTGGAGGCGATGTCACAAGGGCGATGCGTGCGGTTGACGGTGCAATCGTGGTGGTCGATGCTGTTGAGGGTGCGATGCCACAGACAGAGACCGTGCTCAGGCAGGCGCTCAGAGAGAACGTCACTCCTGTGCTTTTTATCAACAAGGTCGATCGGTTGATCAATGAACTGCAACTCGATTCTGAGAAGATGCAGATCAAACTTGGGAAGGTCATTGATAATGTAAATAAATTGATCAAGGGGATGAGCGAGGAAAAATACAAGGAATGGCGACTCGATGCAGCAAAAGGAAATGTGGCATTTGGATCAGCGTTGTATAACTGGGCAATAAGCGTTTCTTACATGCAAAAGACCGGGATAGGTTTTAAAGATATATATAAATATTGTAAAAAAAATAATATGAAGGAGCTTGCAGAGAAATGTCCGCTTCATGAAGTGTTAAACGACATGGTGATCAGGCATCTGCCGGATCCACTCGTATCTCAGAAGAGACGGGTTCCTGTGATCTGGCATGGCGATGTGGATTCTGATATCGGAACGCAGATGACCGCATGCGATCCTGCAGGTGAGGTTGCTCTCATGGTAACAAAGATCACAAGAGATCCACATGCAGGTGAGATTGCAACAGGCAGGCTGTTCAGCGGAACGATCCAGCGCGGTCAGGAGTTGTATGTGTCAGGCGCAGCAGGTACCGATCGGATTCAGCAGGTCGGGGTATTCATGGGACCTGACAGGCTCGAGGTCGAGAAGATCCCGGCAGGAAACATTGCTGCGGTCACAGGACTCAAAAATGCGATTGTTGGCAGCACAGCAACCAGTCTTCCGGAGATGTATCCATTCGAGACGATCAGACATGCAAGCGAGCCTGTGGTGACAGTTGCGGTTGAAGCAAAACATATGCGAGATCTCCCGAAGTTGATCGAGGTTTTAAGACAGGTCTCAAAAGAGGATCCGACGCTTCGTGTCAAGATCGATGAGGAGACCGGCGAGCATCTGCTCTCAGGAATGGGTGAATTGCACCTCGAGGTCGTTGCGCATCGGATCGAACGAGACAAAGGCGTTGAGATATCCACATCCGAGCCGATCGTGGTCTACCGTGAAACAGTGACAGGCAAAGCCGGACCAGTCGAAGGAAAATCACCGAACCGGCACAATCGATTCTATATCGAGGTTGCGCCACTTGGGGAGAAGATCATCGATCTGATCAAATCCGGTGAGATCGGTATGCGCATGGACAAGATTGAGAGGCGTGACAAACTGATTGCGGCTGGCATGGGCAAGGACGAGGCAAAGAGCGTCGTTGCGATCTCGGAATCGAATATATTGCTTGACATGACCAAAGGTATCCAGTACCTCCGTGAGACCATGGAACTGATAATCGAAGGATTCGAGGATGCAACAACCGCTGGACCGATGTCAAGAGAGCCAGGTCAGGGCATCAAGATAAGGCTCGTTGATGTCAAACTCCATGAGGATGCCGTGCATCGCGGTCCTGCGCAGGTGATTCCAGCGGTGAGGCAGGCGATTCAGGCAGGGATTCTCTTGGCGGATCCAACGCTGCTCGAACCATTCCAGAAGGTATTCATCCAGGTGCCACAGGATCAGATGGGCGGAGCAATATCAGAGATCCAGGGCAGAAGAGGCGCGATACTGAATATGACGCAGGAAGGCGATGTCACCGACATCGAATCAAAGGCGCCGGTTGCTGAGTTATTCGGATTTGCTGGCGACCTCCGATCTGCAACCGAAGGTAGAGCGCTCTGGAGCACTGAGTTTGTCGGTTTTGAGCCGCTACCAAGAAATCTGCTTCCTGAGATCGTGAAACAGATTCGAACCAGAAAGGGCTTGAAGCCAGGGATACCAAAGCCGAGCGACTTTGTCAGCCAGTAGGTTGTTAGATCAGGTATCTGTTCAACATGATGTTGAGCGTGTACTGATGAGCCACCATCTTTAAGTCTGTAGCAGGAGATACTCACCTGATGGAAAAGAAACCTCTGATCCTGATATTTCTTCTCTTACTATATGTCTCCTGTGCATCAGCTGCGCCGGTGTCAGTCTCCCTTCCCGCGGTATACTCCACATCAGAGGGCGAGGTCGGTGTACTCACGAATCTGACAGTCTGGGTAACAAACGGCACCGGACATGTGTTCGTTGACACCGAACCGTACACACAGGTGGATATGCAGGGTTCTGCCAGATTATCATCGATGGCGGCGTATGACATCACCAGTATCAGTCCGGAAACCCATGATCTCTTCTATGTAGTGCGTACCGAATCACCTGTTATCGGCGGCCCATCAGCAGGTGCGGCAATGACGGTTGCAACCGTTGCCACGCTGATGAACTGGACTGTTGATCCAGGGGTCGTGATGACAGGCATGATCAATCCGGATGGGTCGATCGGCGCAGTCGGCGGAATACCTGCAAAACTTAATGTATCCGCAAAAAACGGTGCACATACATTCCTGATACCCTCAGGACAGGGAAATATTACAAAAAGAGTGCGAGTCGTCAAACAGAAGGGTCCATTCATCAGGATCACCGAAAAACCAGTCATTGTAAATGTGATCGAACTTGGAAAGGAACAGGGAGTTCAGGTTACGGAGATCGATGATATAAGAGATGCTATTTATGTGTGTACCGGTCATGAAATTCCCAGGACGCTTTTGACAGGTGAGGTGCAGACCCGAGAATATATAGATGCGATGCAGCCTCTTGCTGCCGCATTACTGGATGAATCGAAAGAGCAATATAACGAAACCGATGCAATTGTAAATCCGCGATTCAAAGATGCTCTGATCAGAGAGATTCAGGCAATCGAAGATGCACAGCATGATTACGATGTAGAAAACTACTATGCATCCATGAGCAGGAGTTTTAACACGATGATCAATCTCCGGCGCATCAGATGGTACTCCGAATATATTGATTCATCAGATAAGAACGGATATCTTTTGGATCTTGTCAGTTGCGTTGAAGATGAGATACATGATGCGGAACTTGATGTGGAGACTGCAAAATCAAAGAATGGGGTTCTGGAAGGTATAGGTGCGGCAGAATCACGATTGACTATAGCAAGAGAGAAACTGGATGATGCAAGAGAGGCAGGAGACGCGGGCGATGCGATCGATCTCCTGGCATTTGCGATGGAGCGGGCACGATCAGCACGATGGTGGGCAACCCTTTCATGCGTTGGTGCAGGTACAGCGATACCAGATGATGTGCTTTGCGATCGTGCGGGCAGATACTACAGCCAATCCGCTTCGATGCTCGCTTATGCTGATGCGCTGATCAGCGAAGCCGGAGGAAGCACGTCACTTTTAAGGAGCGCTGCTGATGACCTATCCCGTGCCAGAACTGAGTTACAGACAGGATACTATGCCGGTGCAATCTATGATTCGCTGCATGCAATGGTGCAGGCAGGAACAGCGATCGAACTTATAGGGATCACCGATATGGATGAAAAGGTGAATAAGAGCGAAAGAGATGCGATGTCGTCCATCATATCTGCAAGGGAGTGTGGAGCAGAGCCGATTCTTGCTGTGAGTGCTTATGAGCACGCAAAAACACTTGCATCATCGCAGATCGATCAGATCGTGGATTACGGATATGCAAAGATGGTTGCGAGAACTGCACAATCGTTTGCAGGGCAGGGGAACAGGACAGTGGTTCAGGAAACAAATATATCCGAATCCATACAGAGGATTGTTCAGGTCCCTATGAGGAGTGAAACTGTGAATAAACAGCCGCCAGAGACGCCTGATCTGCGCGGGTATGAGCTGCTGGCAGTGGTTGCTGTGGTTTATTTTATCAGAAGAAGAAACAGGTGAAATAAAGGTTGGTATCGATGAACGGTTGTAGGATTCTGGTAATGGCGGTTTTTTTTATGCTGATGTTTTCGATGACTGCTGCGGCAGACACCATCAACACTACGGTAGATGTAGATGAAGGCATAGTGCTGAACGGTGATATCCACATTGAGGTGCTTGATGTTGGTACAAACTGGGGTTCGTATGCAAAACTCAAGTTTTACAGCTACAAAGACGCAGGTGGCAAGACAGAAGCAATATATATGGGGGATGTTCCGACCAAGTATACAAGCGGTACGTTCATGACGATAGAGGTTACGCTCGATTCCATCTCTTATGATACCGCCTTTCTGATGATAGAGAGCACGACGTCGCTCAAGATCAGTGATAGATATGGTTTTGAAAGTGAAGATGAAACTGAGAACGAGAAAAAGAAACCGATCACCGTCCCGAAACTCGGTATCACAAGAACATCCGATACAAACAGGGCAGAACAGGGTCAGACGATCAGGACAACGCTCACGATCAAGAATATCGGAAACGGAACTGCCACGAATATCGTGCTGGATGAGGACACGATCACAGGCACTTACAAGGATGGATGCCCATCTGACATCGGTGATATAGCAGCGGGAGAGACTAAAAGGATAAGTTATGATCTCAGGATAGTGGATGCGCAGCCAGGTACCTATGAACTGAACCCAGCCATACTGAATTACAAGGGCGAGTCCGGTGATTCGTATTCATCCGAATCTTTATCCAGTGTTCTTGAGATCCTGTCAGAAGAAGTCCGGATGCCGGAACTTGAGATTTCAATCGACTCAGTTGGTGGCATCATAACCTGTGGCGATAAATTTCCTGTGTCCGTCACAATCACCAATGTCGGGAACGCCACCACCGGAAAGGTCCACCTCAAAAGTGATCTGCCTGCTGATGTGCGGGTAGCAGATGGCGATCCGGAACCGGTATACGAATCGATCAAACCCGGCGATAGCGAGGAATACGAGGTTACATTGCTCGCATATGAGGAAGGAAAACACATAATCGAGATGCAGGTGATGTGGGGAGATAGTGAGGCAGCAGCCAGTCTTGAGTTCTGGGCAGAGAGGTCAGGTTTGGAAAAATATTATTTGTATATTCTGGCAGCGATTCCGATACTCTTATTACTGTTATGGGTCATAAAGAGGCGTAGAGAATATTCTTACTGAGATGGATAAACATGCTGAATATACTTATTCTCGGACTGGGACAATGCGGAAATCGGATAATGGATGCGATCAACCGTGAGGCGTTTGGAAGCGGCGGCACATTTGCGAAATACTACTCACGCCAGAAGTTCCCGGCGTCAGTCAAGACGATTGCAATAAATACTGCAGTAAACGATCTGAAGGAGCTGAAGGATACGCTTGCGAAGGATCGGTTCCACGTCCCGCATCTGCATGGTGTCGGTGCAAACCGTAACATCGGAAAGCAGGTCTTCGAGGAGAATAAGGAGATGATTCTCGAAGAAATTGATAAAAGAGGATCGTTCGATCTCATATTCGTCATTACGTCCACTGCAGGCGGAAGCGGTTCATCATTCGCACCGCTTCTCGTCAGTGAATTGAAACAAACGTATAACGCCCCGATAATCTGCATTGCAGTGCTCCCATTCAGAGCGGAGGGTTCTATTTTCCTGCAGAACACTGCTTTCTGCCTGCGAGAACTCGTTGCGATGAAACCCGGCGGGATACTGCTTGTGGATAATCAGTATCTGAAGAAATATTCTGGCGAGGATATCAAATCTGCTTATGACAAGATCAATACCACGACTGCAAGGCGGATACTGTTCCTGATCGAGGCGCTCAACAGCGAAATGCTGATGGTTACTGATCTCGGCGATCTCAAAACCGTGATGGGCGGAGGAATCGGCGTCGGAACCATGGGGTTCTATGAGGCGTCCAAGGGCGGCACCATCAAATCCACCATTCTCGGGAGTTTCAAGCCGAGCGGGCTTCTCTTTCCTGCAAATGTCTACAAGGATGGTGCACGTGCGATGTTGATCATCAAGGGGGATAAGAAATATCTTGATCTTGATCTGGTCACCAAAACCGTGGAAGAATTGTCGAAAGAGGTGGGGCAGGTGTTCAAGGGGGTCCTTGTCAAAAAAGGCAGACCAAAGGTTTTATCACTATTTACATTGAATGCAGTGCCAGAACTTGAAAAATTGTACGCAATAGCAGCAGAAGCAATCCGTTTCGAGATGGAAAAGCGAGAGAAATCGAAAAAACAACTTGACAATGCGTTTGCCCATATCGAAGATCTTGAACCAATCTATTGAGTGACATGATCATCAGACAGTATAGAAGCAATATTCCCATAGAACTGGTTACCGATACACTGGAGAAGATGGGGTTCAGAGTCATGCGCATCGAAGATGGTCATGATTTGTATTACAGTAATACGGCACGCACGTACACCGAAAACAATATTAGGGTTCATGCTAAAAAGAAGTTGCTTGATAAGATGGTGATTGAACTGAACAATGAGATAAAACTTGTTTTCGTGTATGGCGACGAGACTGATGCAAAAGCGTTTCTGGATAATCTGGCAAGGACGTAGTGTATCATGGTAGCGCAGATGGGAAAACGAACGAAACTCGTAAACGATCCGTCTGATCTGGTGCCACTGCTGCGAACCTTTGGATTAATCATACATAAACAAGTCTTCGATAAATTATCTGATGGATGGGTGACTGAGCAGGAACTTGTAGATATTATCGGCGCGGATATCAAGCCAAGTCTTGAAATCCTCCGAAAGAGCGGACTCATTGAAAGTCAGTGGCGGATGCCAGAGCCAGGAAAAACGCCAGACAAGGAATATACAATATCATATTCAAAGATCCATGCAAATTTTCAGTGTTCGATTCAGGATTTAAGCGACCTGATCATGATCACTTTCAAGAGTGACGGAGAACTCACTGATCTGATTGAGGCAATCGAGAATGAGGTTGCAAAAGGCAACCGCTCGATGACAGGATTATCCAGAGCTCTCGATCTAAGTTCGACATTTATCAGAGGTGTCGCAAGGCGATCACACAAACTGATAGTAAAAGGGCAGCGTCTTGAACTGGTAAAGGTCGAAGATTGATCATCACGTTCGTATAGAACTGCAAGATTACGAACTCCTGCAAAAACAACCACAACTGACCCATGCTCGCGACACTAGAAAGGTTTATATGCTGAAGCATTCTATGTTATACTATCACCTCCGTTTCCGTGGTCGAAAGGCGCCGGCTCTGATGGTGGAAATCCACAGTATGAAGAGTCGGGTTCTGACCACGGCATATTTTGATGGGGACGAAAGATCTTTTCGTCTGACACTGGTCCTGATATTTCGGTTAATTCCGATCGGTAGTGAAATCCTATCAATTCCAAAAGTGTGCTTAATTCTGGTTGATCCTGCCAGAGGTTACTGCTATCGGAGTTCGATTAAGCCATGCGAGTCTAAAGGCTTCTTCGGGAGCCTTGGCGGACTGCTCAGTAACACGTGGATAACCTGCCCTTGGGACTGGCATAACCCCGGGAAACTGGGGATAATACCAGATAGATCAGGGATGCTGGAATGCACCCTGATCCAAAGCTCAGGCGCCCAAGGATGGATCTGCGACCTATCAGGTTGTAGTGGGTGTAACGTACCTACTAGCCGACGACGGGTACGGGTTGTGAGAGCAAGAGCCCGGAGATGGATTCTGAGACACGAATCCAGGCCCTACGGGGTGCAGCAGGCGCGAAACCTTTACAATGTGCGAAAGCATGATAAGGGAACTCCGAGT
>JAYEGV010000004.1:13142-16421 GCA_034659235.1 Methanobacteriota archaeon | reverse complement strand
TCGCATTCGCTTCCACAGGCGTTCCCCTGCTGGTCAGATTAATGCCGCAGTGAATCTTCTCTGATGAGATTCCTGCTGTTGCTATGCTTACAGTGAGTTTTTTTCCATCCACAAATAGATCATCCCCATTTCTCTCTGTAATCACGCCGAAATTCCTTAAAACGTCCTGTATGCATATGATCAGCATCCGTTGAAGGTAGTATGCCTGCCGTATGCTCGCTGGCGAATCGAATCGCTCAACAATGAAATGGATCAGGTCATCGCCTTTTATCTTCTTCTGATTCTTTTCGTCCTCGATATCTTTTATATATCGAACATCCATTGCGCCGCGGAATACGATGATCGAATCGCCGCGAACATCCAGATATTCATAGCCCCACAGCGGACCTATCTGCGAACCATCATATAATATGACACTATCTGTTACAATGGGTTTCATGGGATTCATGAAACAACTCTCATCGGTAATATTAATATGCGTTGAGGTTGTTTTTATAATAGGAGTGGTTTGTATGGATACGCTGGAATCAATGAGACACGCTCTGGATCTCGCGAGGGCGGAAGAACAGGCTGCAATTGGCGATATCAATGATATCATCAAGACTAAGGAGGATGTAGAAGCATTCAGAACCGAATGTGAACGTGTGCTTGCTGATAAGCGGGCATATCTTGATCAGATAGCGTCCACAACTGCAAATGCAGAATCCAAATTTGCTGATGCAAAAGCAGAACATGCGCAAGCATCCGATCGGCGCGATCAGATTGAGAACGATCTGAAAAACCTGCGATCAGAGATCGGGCAGATACGCACTCCTTTAAAGGACGCAGAAACTAAAAAAGAAAGCGAAGAGAACCTTTTACGCCATATAAATGAAAAATTAGGTAGAATAGAGTTAGAAAATGATGAAAAAGTCATATATATGGAACATCAGACAGCAGACATGATTGGACGGATCAAATCCGACCTGGATCAGATAGGGTCAGATATAGAAGAGAAGGAGAAAGAGAAATTATCTACAGAAGAGCAGGAAGAATTGATCAAGCACCATCTGAAAATCCTCGATGGAAAATTATCAGAGCTGGATGATGCAAGAAAGGAAAGGAATGATGCAGAAAGGTCGTTGAAAGCGGTAAGGTCTGCAAAAGAATTGGCAGAAGAAGATGTTAAAGAAAGAGATATCAAATCCCAGATTATTGAGGAGAAAAAGAATTTAAAAATGAAAAAGAGTGAAAAAAATAAAATAAAATCAGATATTAAAAAAATAAAGCGCAGTTTGCTCTTTGCAAGTGGGGGGAAACGAGAGAATCTGAAGCAAACGCTTGAAACTTTGAAGGAGTCCATTAAAAAGGCAGAAGTCTCGGTAAAAAAAGCAGAAGAGCGTCTTAATGCGGCAAAAATCGATAAAAAAAGAGAACCCTCACGCGTACGTGCGGCGTGCAAGCAGCTTGAGACAATAAAGGAAAAGGAAGGAAAATCGGAGAAGAATTTCAACGAGAAAGATAAAAAAGTTAAAATAGCTGAGCAAAATGCCGAATCTGCAAATGATGAGTTCACTAAGGCAAGAAACGATCTTGGCTGGATACGATGGAACATCATTAATTTAAGAAATTTGAACGATAAAAAGCAGAGATTGCTTGAAGAATTGGAAGAGAAAGAGAAGGAATTCGAACGGGTTGGAATTCTGAGAAGGAAAACAGAAATCTCCGCTGAATTACGTTCATCCCGGAATGGTGTGCAGGATCGGTTGGAAGATATAAATAAGGAAATAGAAGACCTAAATGATAAATTAAGAGATTTGGAGCCAAAGGAAGATTTGATGTGCTCAGATCTTGAAAAAATAAAGGAAAAATTAATTGAAAAAGAAAAAGAAGTAATAGAAAAGGAAAATATCTTTATAGAAAATAAATCAGATCACGAAAAATTCAAAGAAGCAGTTGAATTGATAGAAAATGATCTGAAATCTGCTATCGAAAAAGTAAGAGCAACGAATGATGAATTAAAGCAAGCAATTTCGCGCATACTCGCTGAGAAATCCGAAGTTGCAGCAGCCGAGGATGAATTTAGCCGCATAGCGATGCAAGAACTCGATACAGCGCAGAATGAACTTGCGGAGAGGAGGTCAAAGCACGATCTGCTATCATCGGAACTCGAATCCGTGAGAACCGAGCTCAATACAGCGCAAAATACAGTGAGAGAACTGGAAGAGTCAAAACAGGCAGAACTCGAATCTCTGAAGAACGAATTACTAAAAACATCCGCTGAAGAGCTTGAACGATCGAGAGCGGAGCTTGAATCAGCGCAGAATGAACTTGCGGAGAGGAGGTCAAAGCACGATCTGCTATCATCGGAACTCGAATCCGTGAGAACCGAGCTCAATACAGCGCAAAATACAGTGAGAGAACTGGAAGAGTCAAAACAGGCAGAACTCGAATCTATGGGAACTGAACTTCCGCAGGCATCCGCTGAAGAGCTTGAACGGTATAGAACGGAGCTTGAAGCAGCGCAAAATGAGGTTGTAGAGATGAGATCAAATCATGATCGATTATTATCAGAACTGGAAACAACATGTGAGAATCTCATCGATGCAAACAGAGAGATAGTCGAATTAAGAGAGATACAGGGAGGATCGGAAAGCGTACATGTAGAAGTTGATCAGGATGTTAAGGATATCCTGATATTTCTTGATGAACTGCTCGCAAATCTTCCGGACGATTTGATCGAGAACTTTGCGAATTCATCTGATTTTACCCTGTATGAAAAGGTTCTTGATGGATATGGTATTTAGGGAGTTGGGTTATGGGGCTCCGGGATAAGGCAGGCAAGAGCAGGGAAGAACCCTCCCCTAAAAAAAGAGGACTTCGTGCGGCAGCATCAGAGAAGAAGGAAACGATTGTTCCGGATGAGTTTAAAGCTGATGAAACTGAAATATTCACCCCTGAAGAGGCGATCAAAGAACCCTCCTCTAAAAAAGGAGGACTTCGGGCTGCTGCAGCAGAGAAGAAGGAAACGATTGTTCCGGATGAGTTTAAAGCTGATGAAACTGAAATATTCACCCCTGAAGAGGTGATCGGAGAAGACGAAGCAGAGTCTCTTCTTGTGGAACAGATGAAAGAGCTTGAACCGGAAGCGGTCAAACCCGCACCAGCAATCACCCCTTCGGTTTCAGCGGATCAACTGCCAGAGTTGTTTGGGTTGACAGCAGAGCAGGAAGATTCGGAGAGCACAGGAAGGAAAAAGGACAGACAGAAGATGAGAATTCTCTCTATGATCGGGGGTAC
>JAYEGV010000004.1:4345-13042 GCA_034659235.1 Methanobacteriota archaeon | reverse complement strand
CCCCTTCGGTTTCAGCGGATCAACTGCCAGAGTTGTTTGGGTTGACAGCAGAGCAGGAAGATTCGGAGAGCACAGGAAGGAAAAAGGACAGACAGAAGATGAGAATTCTCTCTATGATCGGGGGTACTTCCGGATCAGCGGATTCTCTGAAAACACCTGCAGCGTTCGATCGATTCACAAAACAGTTCCATCACGGGTTACATCTGTTTATGATGGTTCCGTTCGTGGTGTTCGGCGACCGCATCAAAGCACAGAGAGCGCAGTATCACGACCTGCGCGTCAAACTGCAGCAAGCCCGCATACCGATATCGTATGAGATGTATGTGTCGAACTCGCTCTTCTATTCCATAACCGCAGGGATCATCGGAGCAATTATAGGGCTGATACTTTCTTTCATTGTTGTCGAAGTCATCGGACTTCCGGAAAAGATTACAAAACTGACATTCAGCGAGCAAACAGCATGGCTGCTTGATTACAAGTGGATTTTTATCTCATTGTTCATCATCATCTTTCTCGGCATCGTACTTGGCGGAATTGTCTATGTGTTATTCTTATTGTACCCATCGTTTAAGGCTGGCGAGCGCAAGACCGCAATCAACCAGAACCTTCCGTATGCGGTAACATTTATGTATGCACTCTCCAACGGAGGCATGAACTTAATCGAGATATTCAGATCGCTTGCAAAGTGTGAGGATACGTATGGCGAGGTCGCAAAGGAGGTGGACACGATTGTCCGGGATATGGAGTATTTCGGACACGATCTGCGAACCGCACTCCGGAACATCTCTGAATTGACGCCCTCTACTAAGTTTCAGGATCTGACACATAATCTGCTCTCGGTCATCGACAGCGGTGGTGATATCCCGAGATACTTCAAGGACAAGTCAGACCAGTATTTAAAGGAGGCGACCATCGACCAGAAAGGCTACCTCGAAACGCTTGCACTGATCGCAGAGTCGTATGTGACCGCTTTCGTGGCTGGTCCGCTCTTCATCATCATCATCGGTGTGATGATGGTGTTGATGGGATCCGGAGACGACATGATGCTGTATGCGATCATATATGCGGTGCTCCCAATCGGTTCGGTCATGTTCGTGGTCATGATCAATATGCTTTCGCCATCTGCAAGCGGCACCCCGGCACTTCTCGCCACACGAACCAAAATTGATCACGAGGTCGTGATGCCGCCTGAGCTGGCAAATCTGAAGATCGACAAGAATGCACCAATTGATCCGGAGACCGAGCAGATGCTTGCATCAAAAAAGATATGGGATAAATTTATAAAATCCAAAAAAACGCTTGCATTCAGGCAGTTACTCCGCGATCCATTGAGATCTGTTAAGATACAGCCAGCCAATATACTGGCTGCGAGCGTTCCACTCGCGCTTATCTTCTTTGCCATCTCATTTGCAACACATAGAAATGAGTTATTGAATTTCGATCTCACCATCAATTTCCTGGATGATTATCTCGTCTATTCAATGTATATAACACTCGTTCCGCTTGCATTCTTCCATGAGATGAAGATGATGCGTGAGAAGAGACTTCAGAAGCAGATTCCTGACTTTCTCGGAAAACTGGCAAGCACAAACGAGACCGGCATGACGATGAGGGACTCGATCAAACTGATGGCGAAATCCGACATCGGCGCGCTCAGCAAGCAGATCAAACTGATCTGGAAGGACATCGACTGGGGAATGGATGTCAATGATTCTCTGGTGCGATTTGCGAACCGTATCAGGACGCACGTAGTATCAAGATCGATCACGCTGATCACCAGAGCAAACGAATCGAGCGGTGATGTCGGTGAGGTGCTCGAGGTCGCTGCAAGGGATGCAGAGACCGAGCAGACGCTGAAACGGGAACGGATGATGAATATGATGATCTATATTGTAATTATATATATTTCATTCCTTGTTTTCGTCGGGGTTATCTATGTGATCACAGATTCATTCCTGACCCAGATGGCAGAAGCAGGCGAACAGATGACATCAACAGGAGGCGGAGGCAGTGGAGGCGGATTTCTCGGCTCTTTTGACCTTGATATGTACAAACGCATGTTCTTCCATGCATCCTTGATCCAGGGTTTCTGTTCCGGACTCATCGCAGGCGTGATGGGCGAGGGCAATGTATTATCAGGACTCAAGCATTCCATCATCATGGTAACGATCGCTCTCCTGATCTTCAAGTTGCTGGTGGGCGGAGTGTGAATCATTTTCGAAATTATGGCGACATCGGCGGCATCAACAGCCCGCAAGTCTCAGGAAGATCGAACATCAGATTCATATTCTGAATCGCCTGCCCTGATGCGCCTTTTATTAAGTTATCGATCACTGATATCACAACCACACGATCCTCGCTGCATGCAAGCCCGATATCACAGAAGTTCGAGCCGCGCACATCCGCAAGATTCGGAATATCATCTCGCACCCGCACAAACGGCTCATCTGCATAGAACTGTTTATATAAATTTAAAATCGCATCACAATCAGGTTCATCATACAGGATCAGATGTGCGGTTGTCACAATTCCACGGATGGCAGGAACAACATGCGGCGTGAAATATATGTTACCAAGTGAGCGATCCAGTTGTCTCAACTCCTGAACGATCTCTGGCAGGTGTCTGTGCGCGGTGATATTATAAGCACGAACGTTTTCTGCCAGGTTTGGGTAATGTGACGTCTCTGACGGCTCTGCGCCTGCACCGGAGATACCGGATTTGGAATCGAAGATCGCATATTTGATCAACCCTTCGCTTGCAAGCGGTGCTGCAGAAAGTATCGCACCTGTCGGGTAACATCCGGGATTTGCGACAAGATCTGCTTCTACAACCTCCGGATGCAGTTCCGGAAGACCAAATACCGCGTCCCTCGGATCGGTGTGCACGCGTTTGTATGTGGTCTCGAATGCCTGCTGCGTCAATCGATAATCCGCGCTCAGATCGACGACACGCGTGCCTCCTGCCAGCAATTCCGGAACGATCTCCATTGCGGCTCCATGCGGCACTGCTGTGAATACGATGTCGCATGCAGAAGCGATCTCTGATGGCGATGGATTCTCAAAACATAGATCAATCAATCCATAGAGATGCCGATGAACATCTGTTACCGGAATGCCGGACAATCGTCTCGATGTTACGATTCTGATCGTTGCTTCGGGATGTTGCAGAAGCAGTTTGATCAGTTCTCCACCAGTATATCCGGAGCCGCCTACGATTCCAACGTCTATCATAATCATCCTGTGGCTCTGGTGGATCAAAAAGATTTTCGAGATTCGACAGAGCACTCATGGAATAACTTTTATATCTACAGAAACCTGTTATTATTAGATAGATACAAAATCTGAAAACATAGAGGCTATGCAGGATGAATATTAAAAAGTTCCGAGGATCACGTACCTGCGGTGGAGGTACGCATAAGAACCGGCGGGGTGCAGGCAATCGGGGTGGACGCGGTAAATGCGGTGCAGGCAAACACCATGCGACGCGAGCACTCCTGCGCGGATATACGTATGGGAAACACGGGTTCACACGCCCTCAAAAGGTAATTTTTAGCACAAAGACTATTAACATAGGCGAACTCGATGCTAAGGTACCTGAACTGCTGCGCACAGGGTTTGCCGAGCAGAAGGACGATACAGTCCATATCGATGCTGATAGACTCGGCATCGACAAGGTTCTTGGTGCCGGCAAGGTGAACAGAGCACTTGCAGTGAGCGCTCAAGCGTTTTCCGCGAATGCCATCTCGAAGATAGAGCGTACTGGCGGTACGGCAATTCATACGTAATCATCGGTGTCGCAATGAGCTTTAAAGAGGATATTGCGCCAATTCTTGCCAGGTTACCAGCAGTTGCAAGCCCTGAAGGACATGTACATCTCAAAAAGAAACTTGCATGGACTGCTGGCATTCTCGCTTTATATTTCGCGCTTTCAAACGTTCCGCTCTTCGGCATGTCGCCTGAATCGGTCGATATGTTTGCGATGTACCGGGCATTCTTTGCCGGACAGGGCGGATCACTGATGCTTCTCGGGATAGGTCCGATCGTCACAGGCTCGATCATCCTGCAACTGCTGGTTGGCGCAGATGTCGTACATCTTGATCTATCTGATCCGCGCGACCAGGGAATATTCCAGGGAATGCAGAAACTACTGGTCTTCGTGATGATCATATTCGAGGCGCTTCCGCAGGTTCTGGGCGGATATATCAAGCCATCTGCTGATGTAGCGAATGCACTTGGTGTTGACATATCTACAATCGTGCTCTTACTGTTCATTCAGATATGTGTTGGCGGCGCGCTGATTCTTTTTATGGACGAGGTCGTATCCAAGTGGGGCATCGGATCAGGCGTTGGACTCTTCATCGTTGCTGGCGTCTCCCAGGCGATTATCACAGGCGTGTTCAACTGGAAAATGGATGCGGGACTCCCGATCGGGCTGATTCCGAGATGGGTGTATCTGGCAGGGGTCGGACTGCCAACTGGTATGACCAATATCCTGATCACAACAGGAATCCTTGCACTTGTAAGCACAGTAGCCATATTCCTGATTGTTGTCTTTGTTGAGAGTACCAGAATCGAGATTCCACTGGCGCACAGCGCAGTTCGCGGCGCAAGAGGAAGATTTCCTGTAAAACTGATCTATGCAAGCGTGCTTCCGATGATCCTTGTGCGGGCGCTCCAGGCAAATATCCAGATGATTGGAATTCTTCTGTCCAATAAAGGAATCACGATACTCGGGAGTTTCAGCGGAACCACGCCGCTCGGCGGAGTGATGTACTATCTTGCACCGCTGCACAGTCCACATGACTGGATTCCATCACTGGTATCGGATCATTATGCATCCGTAGGATATGCATCTCCAGAAGTATGGCAGATCGGACTCCGGGTCTTCTGCGATGCAGCGATGCTTATTGTTGGCGGCATCATCTTTGCTCTCTTCTGGATCCAGACGACTGGCATGGGCGCAAAGAACGTGGCAGAGAATATACATCGATCAGGGATGCAGATACCAGGGTTCAGACGGAGTCCGCAGTCGATCGAGCGGGTCATGGAACGATACATCCCAAGGGTCACAATCATCGGTGGGGCATTCATTGGTTTGCTCACATTGGTTGCATCGCTGATGGGTACGGTTGGCGGTGCTGGCGGTACCGGACTGCTGCTGACAGTGAGTATCGTCTACCGATTGTATGAGGATCTCGCATCCGAACAGATGATGGAGATGCATCCGATGATGCGGGCGTTCTTCGGGAGGGAATGATTGAATATCGTACTTCTCGGACCGCCTGGCTCCGGAAAGGGGACGCAGGCAAAATTACTCTCGGAAAAACTGGGAATCCCACACATCTCCACAGGAGATATCCTGCGGAGATCGTTTGGAACAGAACAGGGGGATCGCGCCGCTGAATATATGAACAGAGGTGAACTGGTTCCCGATCCGATACTGGTCTCCATAATCAAAGATCGGCTCTCGCAGCCGGACTGTAGAACAGGCTGTATCCTCGATGGATATCCGAGAACGATTCCACAGGCTGATGCGCTCTCTCGTATCCTTGCCGGGCTGAATCAGAAGATAGATATTGTGCTTGATGTTGAAGTTCCTGATTCTGAGTTGATCACCCGCCTCTCAGCGCGCCGGGTATGCACATGCGGGGCAACATACCATCTGATATTCAATCCGCCGCAGAATGCGGGTGTATGCGACCGTTGCGGTGGAGCACTGTACCAGCGTGATGATGATACTCCAGAATCTGTTCGCAACCGCCTTATCGTATATAAAAAAGAGACACAGCCGTTAATCGATTATTATAAGGATCGGAAATTGCTTGTTGTGATTGATGGAAGCGGCAGCATCGAGCAGATATCTGACGAGATATGGGCGGCTGTTTCAGGGAATAGATGACAAATCGGCATCGAAAGGGTTGTAGAATTGTACACGTTCTTTAGACGCGCTGCCAACAGATATCATCAACTGATATGCGGGCGGCTGCTGTCATATTTATTGCATAAGAAAAATTATTTTAGTTCATTGAGATTCACCGTAATAGATATCATAGAAGTTACATGAATTTGAGGAACTTTAGGTTTTTCGCAGACACAGTCTGCGCAAAGCTTTGCGCCGGAAGCATTGGTACAGATTAAACGAGCATGACCTGCTTTTACAGTGTTTATCATTGCTGATGAACATTGTTTCTATAGATTAAAATAAATGTAAACTCTTTGTAACACCAAACCTTTAAATATAGATAAGATATTCGGTTATCTCTATGATTGACACTATGAAAACGGTGTATTGATAATTAAAATTAATAATAAGTGCTACAATGAATCTAAATAGTCTGATCATCTTCGGAATACTTCTGGGCACCGCAGTGTTCGCAGTAAAGACAGGGATAGGATGCGGCTTTGCAAGTCTCCATAGGAAAGAAATACTCGGTATCGGCGCGATATATTTCGCAATCTCGATGTTCATGAGTTTGATAACACTCCCACCAGGTTTCGCAGAAGATATACTTTCCTACGGCGTTCTCTGCATGGCAATCCTTGCAACCGGTATGATCATAGGAGGGTTTTATACCGTAAAACAATGGGCATCAAATAATCGCGACATCTCAAGAAAATCGTTTCTATGGCTCGCTATTCCCTGTCCGGTCTGCCTTTCAGCCATCTTTCTTGCATGTACATCGCTTGTGACAATGACTGAAATCTCGCACTGGAAGGTCGGTATTATGGTCGGCATGACTTTTTTTGTCGGGATATGCACAACATCATTCGTATTGCAGCGGATCAGAAAGTCCCCTGCCAGTCTCGGAACTGCCATGATCTTTGTGGGACTCTTTTATCTTCTGTCGATAATCCTGATACCTGCGTACCTTCAGGCAAAGACTGTTGAAAGCCCTGAATTTCTGATCAATGTAAAGGAGATGGCAATGACATTCATCGTGATGTCGATCGTTGTTATCATTGGATTTATCAAATATAAAAATAGGAGGCGAATAAAATGTTATCTTCATCAGTAATGAGTGCGCTGTACATGGTTTCAACATCACTGCTGTATCCTGTGGTACTCGCACTCCTAGGACTAATCGCACTCTCTCTGCTCTATCTTGGTTCATTTGCAGCCGAGTACGCATCACGGAACCGGGATATCAGGAGGGTCAGGATGGGTTGCATCGATGCAAAGGCACACATCGAGAATAAAGAATTCGAGAAAGCATCCGATACCCTTAAAAACTGCGGATCAAACGATCTGCTTACTGATTTCATTGCAGATATCGGAGGATTTATCGGCAAACCCACATTCGGAATCGAAGCAGAGAAACTCCTGCAGGATTATGAACTCCGGATCGCAAAGGAACTTGAGAATCCGAGACTTGTGGCGCGGATCGGTCCGATGCTCGGGCTGATGGGAACGCTGATCCCGATGGGTCCTGCACTCATTGCACTCTCAGCCGGAAACATCCATGAACTTGCCACCAACCTTGTGATCGCATTCGCAACAACAGTTCTCGGGCTTCTGGTCGGCGGCGTGGGTTATGGTATAGCATCGGTCAAGAAGCGGTGGTATTCGCAGGATATGAGCGACATGGACTACATCGTGGAGATGATGAAGCGATGAGCCGACTACGCATTCGCGTCCTCGACGACGATGAGGATCCATTGAACGGTGTTGCAAACCTATTCGATGCCGCGATGGTCTTTGCGGTGGCACTCCTCGTTGCGATCCTGATGGCGCACAATATGTCGGAACTGCTCGATCCGGATGCCACGGTCACGATGATCAAGAATCCGGGGGACCCGAATATGCAGATTATTATAAAAAATCCTGATAAGGTAGAGGTCATGAACGTGACAGATATGCTCGCAGGAGGCGAGGGCGAGAAGATGGGAACTGCCTATCGACTGGTAACAGGAGAGATGGTCTATGTTCCGGAGGACGTCAATGAGATGGGATAGAAGTAGAGGCATCGGTTTTGCAATGATTGCGGCGCTGCTCCTGCTTGCAGCGCCCCCGCTTGTACCTGCACAACCCGACTCAGAACCAGCGGTCATATTCCTTCTTGGAGCGGCTCCTTCTCCAAAGTTTGTTGATGCTGTGAAGGATTGTGATTACCTGAAAAGCGATATCTACCTGATAGAGAATCTTCCGGACGATATCGATCTCACATCGTACGATCTCGTATTCATAGACTGGTTGTGGAAGATGACGCCGAACCTTGAAAGGCTCACCTCCCTGATCGATCTGGCAAAGGCAGATGATGTAACAGTGATCGTCAGGAAAACATACTACATTGCACCTCCGGAAGAGATCGGAAACGTTGATCCGGGCGAGCATCCATGGATCGGGGAGTACTGGGAGAATATAAACGATGAGAATGCAAGGAATCTTTTGATATATCTTGGGGCGAACTTCCTCGGACTCGCTGGTGTTCCGGAGGAGCCTGTAACCCTGCCTCATGAGGGAATCTACCATCCGGATGCTGAGCGGGTCTTTGGAGACTTGGGCAGTTATCTTGAGTGGTATGATTATGATCCTGATAAGCCAACCATTGGAATTCTATTCCATGAGACCAATTATATCAAGAGGGGACCCGATGTGGAGGACAGCCTGATCAGGGCATTTGAGGAGAGGGGCGTAAACGTGGTTGCGTATTATTATCCGCATTCTGGCAGACCTGATCTTGATAATTTCCTGATTAA
>JAYEGV010000004.1:0-4245 GCA_034659235.1 Methanobacteriota archaeon | reverse complement strand
GAAGAGAAAAGAAGTCATCGATATGTGGGGACCGCCGCCCGGGGATATCATGGTATACAAAAACGAAACCGGGACGTATCTTGTGCTTCCGATCATATCGTTTGAAAACGTGATCCTTGCGCCGGAACCTTCCCGTGGATATGACCAGAACCAGACAGCGCTGTACCATAATGGAACCGTTCCACCAACACACCAGTACCTTGCGTTCTACTTCTGGCTTTCGAAAGATTTTGGCGCTGATGCGATGATACGCTTTGGAAGGCATGGGACGGTTGCATGGCTGCCAGGGAAGACCGGAACCGGGCTTGACTGTGAGAACTGTTGGCCCGCAATCGTTGTGCAGGACATACCTGTTGTGTATCCGTTTACGGTTGAAGGAATCGGCGAGGGAGTTCTACCAAAGAGGCGGTGTAATGCACTCATGATCGATCATCTGACGCCTCCTATCATTGCATCCGGGTTGTATGGAAATCTATCGAGGATGCATCCGAAGATACATCTCTATGCCGAAGCAGAAGACCTGCAATTGAAGAAAGAATACAGAAATACGATAATAAAACTGTACAGGGACTTGAATCTCGAAGATGACCTGAATGTATCTGCGGATTACCTGACAAACGCAACAGAAAAGGAATTTGACGATTTCGTGGTTCACGGAAGGTTACATCTCTATCTCCATGAATTAGCAGGCGACTTCATGCCTTATGGTCTGCACATATTCGGAACAGCACCAGATGCTGATTGGAAAGTGATAGCGATGGTAAAATCGATGCTTGGAGACGAGTTTGTGGAGCATGTAGGAGAAATATATCCGGATCCGCATGAATTGAACCCTGCACATCCGAATTGCACCGTGCTCGGAGATCTATTAAACGAGACGATACTGAACCACTCAAGTCCGGAAAGTGCACAGAAAAAGATCCTTGGCAATGTATCCGCGAGCATAACCGGGGATTTGAATATTTCAAGGATATACGCAGCGAATATTCGGAAGTGCGTAATTGAGATCCCGAGAACGCTTGACGCGCTCGATGGAAGATACATTCCGTCAGGGGTTGGCGGCGACCCCATCAACAATCCTGATGTGCTTCCAACCGGAAGAAACTTCTATGCGTTCGATCCGAGAATCGTTCCAACCGAGGAAGCAGAGCATGTTGGTGTGTATCTGACCGATGAACTCCTGTCCAAACACAAAAACGAGACCGGCGATTATCCAAAAAAGGTTGCGTTCATGCTGTGGGCAACCCATACGACACAGGACAAGGGCGTGATGGAGGCACAGATACTTCATCTCCTTGGTGTGCGTCCGATACGGGATAAGAAAGGATATGTCACCGATGTCGAACTGATAAATGCAAGCGAACTAGGAAGACCAAGAATCGATGTCGTTGTGACAACGACCGCACTCTATCTTGATCTCTATCGATGCAGGCTGGATATACTGGATAAAGCGGTTCGTCTTGCACACAGTGCGAATGATACAGAGAACTATATCAAAATCGATTCTGATGCGATTTATAGTTCCTTGAGTGCTTCTGGCAATTGCACCGAAGAAGGGGCAAGAGATTTATCCTTGTGCAGAATCTTTGCGCAGGAGCCAGGAAACCACCACAATTCAGAGCAGCATGCTCTCCTTGCGAGCGGTACGTGGGAGGATGAAGATGCGCTTGCAGACACCTATCTCGGCACATTCAGCCATGTCTATGGCGTCGGCAGGGATGGAGAAGAGCATCTCAGATCGCTCTATGCGGATAATCTCAATGGCAGCGAGATTGCGATCTTTCGGAGGGTGTCAAACGTAGGAGATCTGCTCCACGATGACGACTACTTCGGATACTTTGGCGGTCTTGGTCTTGCGATTCGGAACATTGGCGGCGAGACGCCGAAGATGTGGATCAACAACCTCGAGAACCCTGAAAAACCAAAGATGGAGACGTTGAGGGAGTCTCTCTCCAGAGATACACGGACACGATACTTCAATCCGAAATGGATCAGAGGGATGCAGAAGCATGGTGCAGCAGGTGCAAGGGAGTTTGCACGATTTCACGAGCATCTATTTGGCTGGGACGTCTCCGATCCCGAATCTGTTACCGAGAATATGTGGGACACTGCTTATGACGTCTATGTGCGGGACAAATACGATCTGGGTCTTGCGGAATGGTTCAACGAGAGCAATCCTTACGCATATCAGGCGATCACCGCAAGAATGCTCGACGCAGCACGAAAAGGGTGCTGGGATCCTCCTCTAGAGGTTAAACAGGCGATAGCTGAGGAGTATCAGAAATCGGTTGAGGAATATGGAGTTGCATGCTGCCATCACACCTGCGGTAATCCGTTTCTGGATGAGTACAGAGAAGGCATACTCTCTGCACCAGGAAGAGAGCTTCCTGATCCCGGTGGAGATAAGGCGATCCCTGGTACAAAGGAACTCGAGGAAGTGGTCGGGCAGGTGATTGAGATAACTGAGTTTGAGACTGATATCACATTCTCAGGAATGGAGATGACAGGGCTTATCGCTGTGCTTCTGACACTTATGTTGCTCTATGCGGGATTCAGGCACAGGAGACGACGATGAGCAGAATATGTTATTAAACTAAGACTATAAAGTAACATTAAGTAAGTACCAAAAGATATAAATATTCAATAGTCACAGCATCTACCAATCATGACAGACATTGCGACACTGCTGGCGTACGAAATTCCGCATGTGTTGCAGCAGACGATCTCCATAATCTCAACCAATCTGCTCTATCCTGTGATGATCATCCTGATCATCCTGATTGCAGGGAGTCTGATTGAGCTTGGCGGATTCCTGTTTGAGTGGCGGAACCGGCATCGCGATCTCGGAAGGATGGAAGAGGGCGCGATGATGGCGAGGGTGATGCTGAAACAGAGCGATACGAAAGGCGCATTCGGCATGCTCGGGCAGAACTGCTCGAATTCGTTTGTGCATGAGTTTCTGTACCGCGTAACCGCACTGTACAGAGCGCACCCCGATAGAGGAATGCTTGAGGCGAGACTGGAAAAGTTGCTGCAGGACATCGATTTTGAGATGACAAAGAAGCTCGAACGCTCGAGGTTCGTCGCCCGGGTTGGGCCAATGTTCGGGCTGATGGGGACACTGATACCGATGGGTCCCGCGCTACTCGGACTTTCACATGGCGACATCGATGCACTTGCCAACAACCTGATAATCGCATTCGGAACGACCGTTGTCGGGCTGATGGCTGGAGCGATCGGGTTCATGGTGGCGACGGTCAGGACACGGTGGTACAAACATGACATGAGTGATATCGAATATCTTTCAGAGATACTCTTCGGGGATCTCGAACCGAGCTCTGGTGTTCCTGCCGATCATAGAGCACCAGTGACACCAATACCGGTTGTGCGCCCGAAACCAGACGAGAACGATCGTCTCGGCATAATCGAAACGATCGTCCCGAGATCGTGGGAGTCTGTCCACTGCGCTATGATACTCACCAGATCCGGACTCGTCAGTGCGAAGACCGCTGGGTCTGTTCTCGCGAACCCCACTCTCTGGATGGGGCTGATCGTGTCCATGAATGCGGTGATCATCACCATGATGATCCGCGGACTCGATGTGCCCTTCAATTATCTACTAGTTATTAATTTGTTTATATGTGCGGCATTTGTTGTTACATTACACTCGATAAGGGCGCATGCAAGGAGTGAATCGAAACGTCTTGAAAGAATGCCCGCGAATAATATCCTGGCGGATGACAGATCCAACTTTGAAGTCCCGTATTCGGATATCAAACGCGTAGAGATCGATAAATCACGAAATATTAAGATTCTTACCGGCAGCGGGTGGATTGAGATGGGACGTGTCGAGAAATCCTCGCTCGGGAGTCTCGGAGTTCTGCATGCTGCTCTGCCGGATAGAATTGTTGAGGTGTAGACGATTATGAAATTCATGAAACAGAGAAGAGGAAGATCAGATGAGGACGATGACCCGCTCTCGGGTGTAGCAAATCTATTCGATGTGGCGATGATCTTCGCTGTCGGGCTCCTCGTCATGATGATGATGTATGTCAATCTGCCTGAACTGCTCACGAGTCAGGACGTGACCATCGTGAAGAATCCCGGGCAGGATGACATGCAGGTCATCATCAAGAACGAGACCGAGATCGAGGTTTTGAACATGACCGATGAGACGGTCACAACGATGGGGAAGCTGGTTGCCAGCCTGTATGAGACCGAAGGCGGCGCAACAGTGTATGTGGA
>JAYEGV010000003.1:5579-16450 GCA_034659235.1 Methanobacteriota archaeon | reverse complement strand
TACTTTGATTTTGCCCATGAGAAAATGCAGATAATTTTAAAAGTCGAATTGAAGTATGCTTCTTTGTGGGAGAAGTTTAAAAAATGTAGGAAATTTTCTAAAACGTGAGTTGTTACCATTGATCATAAGGACATTTCAGATAATTTTTCTGGCAGGCTACAATTCATGCCCGCCCATAAATCTCAGTCATCTCAAGAAGTTTTCTGGCATGAGAAGACGTCAGCTGCTCATGAGCGATGAGCCTCCACCTCCAGTTCCCATCCGAAGTGGCTGGCAGATTCATCCGGGCATCCTCGCCCAGACCAAGAATGTCCTGCATGGGTATTATGACCAGATTTGCAACCGACATCATGGCAAGCCTGATTAATTCCCAGTGAAGCTCCTCGACCGGCACCTCCCGTCCCAGATACTGAAACAGTCTCCTTTTATCTTCAGGATTCGCCTCTCTTAAAAACCACCCCCTCACCGTATTGAGGTCATGAGTCCCTGTGTATACCACGCAGTTTCTAACGACATTATGAGCTATGTAAGGATTCGTGGGCATATCACTGCCAAATGCGAATAGAAGCACCTTCATGCCAGGAAAATCAAAAACTTGCATGATCTCCCTCACATCCGGGGTGATAAGCCCCAGGTTCTCGGCAATGATTGGCAGGCATGTGAATTTTCTGGTGAGTTGATTGAAGAAGTCCATTGCCGGAGCCTCAATCCATTCTCCATTAATGGCAGTTTCTTCACCTGCTGGAACCTCCCAGTATGCCACAAGCCCTCGAAAATGATCGATCCTCACATAATCAAACAATTTCAGGTTATGTTCCAGGCGTTGAACCCACCAGTCGTACCCCCGCTCCTTCAAAACATCCCACCTGTAAACAGGATTGCCCCAGAGCTGTCCTGTTTCACTGAAGTAATCGGGCGGCACCCCGGCAACGGCGTACGGTTTCTTTTCATCATCCAGCTTGAATATCTCCGGATTGGTCCAGAGATCCACGCTGTCGTAATCCACGTAGATGGGTATATCTCCGATGATATGGATGCATCTCTGATTGCAATAACTTTTTAGCGAATTCCACTGCTGAATAAAGATGTACTGAAGGAACTTCTCCATCCCAATTCTGTCGTGAAACTCCTCTTTCAGCGATTCCAGAACTTCAGGTTCTCTATCACGTATTTCACTGTGCCATTCGCTCCATGCTTTTCCACGGAACCGGGATTTGAGCGCGATGAAAAGTGCAAAATCATCGAGCCAGTGAGCGTTCTCAGAACAGAACCTCTCATATTCGTAATTGTTTCCTCTCTCTTTAAAACGCTCGTATGCCAGATGAAAAAGCTTTCTCTTATGTGCGATCGCTGCATCATAATCGACCTTCCCACGATTGGGCAGGGGCTTGATATCTGCCCTATCAAGCAAACCATCCCTGACCATGAGTTCAGGGCTGATCAGCAGCGGACTCTGTGCAAAAGCAGATATGCTGTGGTATGGGGAGTTGTCATAAACCGGGTCTGTTGGGTTCAGGGGAAGGATCTGCCAGAAGCCCTGCTTTGTCTCAGCAAGAAAGTCCGCAAACCTGTAAGCCCATGGTCCAAGATCACCGATACCAGAGGGTGAGGGCAGGGATGTTATATGAAGGAGTATACCGCTTCCTCTTCTCAACATTCCTCCCCCTCGCTCATGAGCAAAGCCACAGGAAAATCTTTGAGTACTTCACCTATCAGTAAAGTTTCCTTGCCTTTGATCACCTGCGTTGTGATGGCATCCTTCCATAGAGCAGGAACGCCTTTTGGAAGAAGAATACAGGTATCATCCCAGACCTGCCTGCCAATTGGAAGCTCTCCTTCCTTCACCAGAGCGTTCAAAAATCGTGGAGCGATGGTAATTGCCCAGTCATCTCCATGGTTTCTTGCAAAGGCGATGATGTGTTCTTTAAACCTTCCGCCTGCTTCAATTGGGATATACCTACCCTTCTGAAAAACCTCAGCTTTTTCCTTTCTTGCCTGAAGCGCCCTGTATATCAGAAAGAGCTTGATCCTGCCATCTTCTCTGGTGGAGAGTAACTCTTTGTACGATTTGTCCATGGTATCCCTCAATAATGAAATTCTCTTTTCAAAATCAACGGGTCGACGATTATCAGGGTCCACGAGATTAAGATCCCACAGTTCTGTTCCCTGATAGAAGTCAGGCACGCCAGGGGAAGTGATCTTAATGAGTGTCTGGGAGAGGGAGTTAAATATTCCGTAGTAAGCCACTTTCTTCTGAAATGGCAGAAATTCCTTCAGGAATCGATTCTCCTCTCGTAAAACCTCTTCAACAAATGAAATAAAGGCATCCTCATACTCGGTATCTGGCTTCAGCCATGCAGTGTGAACTTTCGCCTCTCTGATAACCTTTGTTATGTAGTTTTCTACCCTTTCAATGAAGGCAGGATATTCGCTTTCATAGAATGGAAAAGCACCGATCAGGGTCTGGTAGAGGAAATATTCATCATTCCTGTCCGGAACGTTTTTCCCATTCACAGTTCTCCTTTTTCCTCTGTTGATCATACTCCATCTTTTGAGATTGTTTTCCCATTCCTGAGGTATCTCAGAGAGAACATTTATTCTTGCCCTCATATCCTCGCCCCTCTTTGTGTCATGGGTTGATGTTGTGCTCAACGAATGTGGATACAGGTTTCCCCTCCTTTTATTAAATGCATGGAAATCCTTTGAAGAGATGCCGAATTTATCAGGACTTCCTCCAACCTCGTTGAGCGACAGCAGTCTATTGTAAACGTAAAGGACGGTGTCCTCAAATCCCTTTGCCATCAGCGGTCCTGTGAATTGTTGGAATCTCATGACAAAGTCAATCCGCTGGCTTTTTTCTTCCTCAGTAAGATAATCCTCGAACTTGAGAAGAAGGAATCCCTCGATGAAATCAAGTTCATTTGAAAGATCTGGATTGCTCTGTTTCGCCTTCTTTACAGCCTCTTTTATGTAAGATTGATCCTTTTCACGGGAAACATCGTTGCTCATGTATGTTCGATAAACCGGAAATTGAGTCATAACCTTTACTATGGTTCTTTTGAGACCGTACAGTGTAATATCGCTTCCAGGTCTATAACGAGCCGCGATTCTCTTCATGTGGTGGGCAAGATTATCGACATCGCCGGTCATATGTTTTTCTATAATCAGATGTTTTTTCTCACACACGAGATCGTCATAAGCCGTTTTAAATCCGGTAAAAGCAGAATATATTTTGTTGAATTGTTTTTCATTTTCCTTTTTACAAAAAATGCCATTTAAATAATTCAGGAAGTCATACCCGGTTGTTCCCTGCACAGACCAGAAGGATGGAAGTTCCTCTTCAGGGTCAAGGATTTTCTCAACGATGGCATATATGTCCCCTGTTCTCTCCCGCAATCTTTTCAGGTAGTTTGCTGGATCGTAGAGACCGTCAATGTGATCAATCCTCAATCCAGAGACTTTTTCCTCTTCTATGAGTTTAAAGATCAGAGAATGCGTATGGTTAAAAACATCTTCATCCTCTGTCCTCAAGCAAATAAGTTCATTGATATTGAAAAACCTGCGATAGTTTATCTCTTCGGTAGCGACTTTCCAGAATGATAATCTGAATAACTGTTCCGAAAGAAGGTTATCAAGAGGATTAAAACTCTCGGGATTTCCCTTTTCCCCATTGAAAGTCTGTATATTCGCATCAATGAATCTCATTATCTCCTGATTTTTATTATAGAGTTCCCAAAGCGTTCTCTTGATAAATGATATCTGGTCATACCGTTCATCCATATCTTCTCTCGATGGAAGCGTTTTCAGAACATATAGAATCTCGAGGAGTTTGATGAAATCCGGGTGATCACAACCGAGCTTTCTTTTGAGCGCACTCAATCGATGGGTGAATACAGTCAGATATGACTCTATCTTCAAAGGCAGTGCCAGATGATAGTAATTAACAGACAAACCAGCGGCGCCATACCTCAGCCTGGTCTCTCCGTCCTCCAGGGATTCTCCATAAGATCTCCCGAGAAAGGGTGCCAGAAGCTTTCCCCGGATGCTTTCACAGGGATGATCCCATTCTATGTCAAAGAAATGAAGATACTTCGAACTCTCGCCGTTCTCAAGGACGTCCATGAGCATCCGATTCTCATAATCGTAAGCTACATGATTCGGAACGATATCCTGTATCCACCCCATCCCATGATTCTTCAATTCTCTTAGGAGTTCATTGAAGTCCTGCTCTTCTCCAAGTTCAGGATTGAGTTGATCTGGGTCAACCACGTCATAGCCGTGAGTGCTCCCCTTTCTCGCCTTGAAGATTGGGGAAGCGTAAATGTCTGATATACCAAGTTCAGCGAGATATGGGATAATTTTCTTTGCTGCCTGAAAGTCAAAGGAAGGATTGAACTGAATTCTATATGTTGCAACCGGGATATGCATCACACACTCCTCACGTAGAGGTAATCCTGCAGATTATTGAAATGCTCAACCCATTTTTTGGCAGTCTGATCTCCTTTTTCTGCTCTCTCTCGCATTCCACCGTTGAGTTGCCTGCTGATTGAGAAGTAAATGTTCTGAGTCTTCCACAGATCAAGTTCCAGAGAGAGAGCACTCAAAGTTCTGAATATGGTTTCTATGGTTTCCAGCAGCGATACATCTTCCGGTGTCATGGAAAGTTTTTCCATGAGTGAATTGATTCTCTGGCTTGCGACAAAGCCAAGAGTGGTCATGTCCAGTTCAAATGACCATTTTTTAGCCTCTTCAACCAACTTTTGAAGATGCTCAAGATCGAGTTCTTCGGTTTCCAGCAATTTGCGAAGATCCGTGTTCAGTATGAATTCAACAGTGATGGCAAGGGCTTTCGGCAGGGGGATTTGTAACTCCCTCATAACCTGCATAATCGGGTAATGTTGTTCATAAGTCTGACGGAAAGAAGCCTCTATCTCGTTCAGTGTGGGATCAAGGATCTGGTTTAAAACCTTTCGCTGCTCATCTTTGAAGAGATGCCATAGGGAATAACTGTGCGTTTCAAAGTGCCTGTCCATTGAACGAATCACTTCAGGAATATCACTTTTCGTGAAAGCATTCGTTATTTCCTGACGCATGAGTGAGAAGAAATCGTCCCCCACAGACTCGCGCACCCCTCCGATTAGGTTGTGATCTCCAAGATGCAGGACTGCAAAGCATACTAACCGTTCTTCTCCCGTGATATCGGCATGTATCCGGGCTTTGCCGACAGCAAGTTTCCGTATCCCCGACTCATTCAGGTCATATATCTCGCTACTGGCTGTGTAACAAAAAATATTTATGGTTTCCGGATATTCCTCGAACAATGAAGACATAGCATAGTGCGCCGCAACCCTGAGGAGATCGAGAGCAGCAGGCTTTACAAAAGTTTCCCAGACACGGGCGCCATTTTTATGGTCTGGAATATTGCTCTGTGCTCTTTCAAGGATATTAAGATAGCCAGATTCCAGATCCTCGCCGCCAACCTCTCTTGCAAGTTGCATGGCGCAGGAAGCGTACTGCATCACCTGAACGGTTTCGATACCTGAAATCTCATCGAAGAACCAGCCGCAGCTCGTGTACATGAGCATGGCGCAGCGCTGCATCTCGAGAAGTTTCAGAACCTTCACCTTCTCTTCCTCTGAAAGCTCTTTGATAGCATGCCTTGAAAGGAAGGACTCCACGCTCTGAACAGACCTGTTGAGAATGATCTTGATATAATCATCCCTTGCCTGCCATGGATCCTGTACACAGGAAGCCATCTCCCTCTCATAAATCGGAATAAGATTGTCCCGGAGCCAGTCCATCGCTTCACGAAGGGGAGCTCGCCATCCCTGATTCCATCCGGGATTGGTCAGTGTGTTGCATCCGCAATCGCTCCTCCACCGCTCAACTCCGTGAGCGCAGCTCCAGGAACTGTTCTCTATGATCTCCACCTCGTGTGTTGGAGGGTACTTCTCCATGTATTCCGCATAGTTGGTGAGGTTAGCCAGCTTGCCGGACTCGATGTGATGCAGGGCGCATGCCAGTGCCATGTCTCCATAACGATGATGGTGACCATAAGACTCCCCGTCTGTGGCTATGTGAACGAGCTGGGGTTCTTCCAGGTCTGAAAAAACGCCAATCAGCCTCTCAGCAAAGTTTTTGCCACTGTTCAAGAGACCTCTGAAGGCAACGTCCTGTGCTATCTGACCGTCATAGAAGAATAGATTGATTGTCCTTCCGGATGGGAGTCTGCACAGGTAAGGCATTCTGGGATCGATCTCTTCGTCATTCACATCTTCCCATTCTTCTTTGCCTATCTCTCGCACCCGTTGTGCCTGGCGCGGTGCGAGAATGGTGAACCCAATTCCATGCTCAGCCAGTATGTCCAGCGTTTCAAGATCAACAGCCGTCTCCGGAAGCCACATCCCTTCCGGCTTCCTTTCAAAGCGGTGTTCAAAATCCCTTATTCCCCAGATTACCTGTGTTCGTTTGTCCCTGCTATTGGCAAGCGGCATGATTATATGGTTGTAAGCCTGTGCGATGGCTGAACCATGCCCTGAAAAACGTTCCTGGCTGAGTTGGTCTGCAACGATTATCGCCTGATAAACATCAGGATGATGTATTTTTATCCAGGAGAGGAGCGTTGGTCCAATATCAAAGCTTATTCTGGCATAGTTGTTGACGATATCTATAATCCTTTTATCGGGATCGAGGATGCGGGAAGCTGTATTCGGAGCATAACATTCTGCTGTTATTCGTTCGTTCCAGTCGTGGTATGGATAGGATGAGTCCTGCAGTTCAACCGCTTCCAGCCATGGATTCTCCCTTGGCGGTTGATAAAAATGTCCGTGAATGCAGATATAGCGATTCATATCCGTACCTTCATTTCGTATAATGCAAAACCAAGCGGTCTTATGGTTAACTCCTGTCCCTTCTCTATCATTCCGGGCAGTGAAGAACCGGAACCGCTCCATATCTCATCCGAAGAGTCGAGGATCTTTTTCCATCTTCCATTCGGGAGATGGGCATGAAAAGTGATATCTCTTCTATTAAAATTCATGATGCAGAGTACCTGGCTTTCATCGTGCCATCTGCGAAGAAAAACGAGTTTTTCTTCTTCCATCCCGGATACCTCTATGCTCTTCCTTTCGGGATTTGAAAGGGCAGGGATTAACCTTCGCAGTTGAATCAGCCGCCGATAAAACTCCAAGAGAACTTTGTGTCTGCCCTCTCCTCTCTTCTCCCATCTGAGCCTGGACCGAAGAAAAGTCTCATGACTCTGTGGGTCTGGAGGTTCTTCTTGCCATTTAAAATCCTGAAATTCCGCTTTTCTTCCTTCCCGCACGGCTGCTATCAGATCCGGATCGGAATGGCTGACAAAGTAGAGGAATGGCGACTCCTCACCGTACTCTTCACCCATAAAAATCAGTGGGATGTATGGAGAGAGCAGTACAGCGCCTGCTGCAAGCTTCAGAGCCTCGAACGATACAAGTCTTGCCAACCTCTCGCCGAGCATTCTGTTGCCAACCTGATCGTGATTCTGTGAGAATACGATGAACTGATCGGTAGGGATATCTTTTGAAGAGCTTCCATGGTGTCTTTTCCGATATAGTGAGTACTGCCATGAATAGACAAACCCCTCTTGAAATGCTTTCACAAGGTCTTCTACCCCTCCAAAATCCATGTAATAGCCCGTTCTCTCACCTGTGAGCAGTGTATGAAGGGAGTGATGGAAGTCGTCACACCACTGAGCATCGATTCCGTAGCCTCCGGATTCTCTGGGCTGTATGACTCTCACATCATTCAAATTACTTTCTGCTATCAGATAAAACTTCCTTCCGTGCTCCTTTGAGAAATCTTCGACTCTTTCGGCAAGTTCTCGAAGGAAGTGCTTTGCATTCATATCATAGATGGCATGAATAGCATCCAGTCTGAGTGCATCGATATGAAAATCACGGAACCAGAAAAGGGCATTTTCGATGAAGAAGTTTCTCACACAATCGCTGTATGCGCGATCGAAGTTGATGGCTCTTCCCCATGGTGTTCTGTATTTTTCAGTGAAGTACGGACCAAAGTCTGCGAGATAATTTCCTTCCGGTCCAGGATGGTTATATACCACATCGAGGATCACAGCTATATCACGCTTATGGCAGGCGTTGACGAGTTTCTTCAGTCCTTCCGGACCGCCATACGAGTTCTGCACAGCAAAGGGGTAGGCGCCGTCATAACCCCAGTTCCGCTCGCCAGGGAACTGGGCGACAGGCATGATGTTCATGGCATTGATGCCGAGATCGCAGAGATCATCAAGTCTCGGGATGATGGTATCAAAGCTGCCTTCTCTGGTGAAGGTTCCAGCGTGAAGCTCATAGATGACCATCTCTTTTAGAGGGATGCCTGACCAGTTATCATCCTCCCACTGAAAAGAATTGTGATCTATCACCTGTGAGGGTCCGTGCACGCCATCCGGCTGGAAACCGGATGCAGGATCCGGTCTATCGAGAGTTCCCTCAAGTCTGTAAAAGTAACGTGTCCCAGGGAAAACTCGATCAACCGCCACCCTCCAGTAACCCTTTCTGTCCTTCTCCATGGGAATGATGTATTCCTCAGGAGAGACTATCTTCAGAGCCACATCTCTCAAAAAAGGCGCCCAGACACAGAACTCACATCTACCATCTCCGAGATGATGGGCACCGATTCTCATTGATCATCTCTCCTGAAGACAAGGATGCCCAGAGGCGGCAGGGTCAGGGAGATAAGATGTTTCATCCACCATAAGAGCGAATTGGAATTGTTCTGCTGTGTCTCCACATTGATGGCATCGTAGCAGTACTCGGGATCGATTATGACCTTCTCGCCGATCACCCGCTTGATCGGGAATCGCCCACAGTCGATCTCGGGCTTCACATCCTCTATAACGATCCTTCTTCTCTCTTCATGACCCATCGTCATCTCTTTTTACTTCCTCTGACTTATAACCCATGGAATTTCATAAAATGCCGCCTCATGAGCTATGGTTCAGCATCTCTGACCTCCCGCTTCCGGAGTTCATCGGCAAACCAAACGACACGCTGCGGGAATGCGATCTCGATTCCGTTCTCCTCGAGCGTCTTCTTTATCTTCCAGAGCATCTCCATCTTGAGATCGTACCACTCGGTAGCAGGTGCCCAGATCCTCACAATGATATTGACTGCGTTATCTCCGAGATTATCGACAAAGACCTGGGATGATGGCTTTTTCAGGGCGAAGGGATGCTCTTCGATTAAGTCTTCGATGATCTCGATAGCCAGATCAGCATCATCGCTGTACCTTATCCCAACGACATACTCAAACCGCCTTGCGATGTTGGCAACATAATTGGTTATGATGCCGGTAAATACCTTCTCATTTGGAATTCTCACGTACAATCCATTATACGTCCTGACTATCGTCGAGACTACGTGGATATCCTCTACAAACCCCGAAATATCATCAACACGCAGCTGATCTCCGATCTTGATCGGTCTCTCAAACATGAGGAAGAGCCCGGATATGAGATTGCCAACGATGCTCTGGCTTGCAAAACCGATCACTATGCCGACGACACCCCCGGCAACGAGCAGATTCGATGGGCGTATTCCAAGCGCAGGGAGCGCCAGAAGTACAGCAATGATGACAATCGTGTAGTACACGACCTTGGTTGTGATCTCCAGACGGTCCCGGTCCATCCTGTCCTTAAGCGACTTTTTTATGTTAATTACCACCACTTTGGCTACCAGGACCGCAATTATGAGGCATACTGCGATCCAGAGGATATCAAGAATGGTGACGTCACCGTAGACAATTGTGTCGAGAATCATATACCCTCATCCATCAGAAACCTTGTTGCGATCACAGGAATCTGTCTTAATCGCGAGGTGTAGAGTTCTAAAGATCTCTTCATCCCCTTCTCGAGAGGAGAGTTGACAAAATCTATCTCTGCGACCTTCTTACTCACAATCCTAATATTCGCCCTCATAGCAACCATATCGTCGCTGTAGTAGATCTTCATCCCGTAAGCGGCAAAGACCGCCTTTGTTACTTCAACCCATCTTGCGGTCGTGTTTGTTATGTTAAGCTCCATGACTCCTTCGTAAACAGGATTCGTATCCGGTATCGTGGAATAAACCTCACTCTTCCAGTACTTGCAGATAACCCCGCTTATAACGTCACCATACAGGGTAAACTTCTGTTTATTCAGTGTGAGGACATCAAGGATCTGAAAATCCTTCTTTCCATGTACGAAGACACCGATCTCCACCGGGAATTTTACAAAGACCGTTCTTCTTGCGCTGGGTTCGATAAAAACCGACTTTTCAAACTCGATTAAGAAGTGCGGGGTCAGCTCCTTTGGCTTATTCACAGGCTCAACAGGGTTAATAAGGATTTTGCTGTTGCTTGATAAGAGAAGATTCTCTACTTCCTCATTCATACACTCTCTTTTGTACAGGAGACCTCCCGCCACTCTCTCAACCGAGAGGGAGATTCCTTCCCGGTCAATTCTCAAAGGAACGTCGTGCAAGCCGAAGATGTTAGATACTCCCATCGTATAGAACCTTTGACGGAACAGAATATAAGAGTAACTTTTATATCTTCCCCTGTCTCATCTCATATCCTTAGTAAATAGTTGTATTTTGCATCCTTTGCCTCAAAGAAGTCCTTGCAGAAGGTAAAACATAGATGAACCGCTTTATTTCGGCTTCATCCTGTATCTTCTCCGGATTGCATCCGTGGATGTCGATTGCAGCGGACAGACCCCATGCCTTTTCCTTGCTATACGCCTCTTTTATCAGGTCTCTTTCCATAGACATCCTCAAAGGGATGAGCGGATAATACAAACATAAGACCATTATTTCTGAGTTCGCACCAGTGTTTCA
>JAYEGV010000003.1:2563-5479 GCA_034659235.1 Methanobacteriota archaeon | reverse complement strand
TATATCCACGACTTCCAGCAGTTGCTCCTTGGAAACATGATCGGACTTGCAGCGCCAACGGTCTTCAGATGGCATATCCCATTCAATCTGGATAATACATCAAGTTATATACGAAGGTTCATCGTTCGATGCGTCGAGTCCTTTGATGGCGTTATCGTCAGCTGCAAGCGCGATCTCGAGGGATTGATACGTGCAGGCTATCAGGGCAGAGCATATCAGACATATCCGTACATCGATCAACGTAAGTGGACCGAACCATCAGACTTGGAACTCGGTGAGTTCTGCAATCGATTCGGAATAAACGAGGATGATACCATCATTCTGGTTGTGGCGCGGATGGATCAGATAAAGGGGCAGGATGTTGCGATCAAAGCACTTTCGCAGATACAAGGTGTGAAATTGATGCTTATCGGAAATGGTAGTTTCACAAGCAGCGAAAGGGGTGGCTTGGCTCATCCGAAGGCAGTCAAGTGGAGTACATACCTGAAAAAACTTGCGAGAGATCTTGGAGTGGAGGATAGGGTTATATTTACAGGATATATGCCGGATAATCTCCTGAAAGCAGCATACAAACGGTGCGATGTGGTGGCATTCCCATCCCGCACGGAAGGTTTCGGTCTCGTGGTGGTAGAGGCGTGGATGTACAGAAAACCGGTGGTTGTGAGTGATGGTGCCGGTGTTTCGGAACTGGTGATGGATGGACTCAACGGATACACGTTTGAGTCAGGGAACGCTGATGATCTGGCAGAGAAGATCGATAATATTCTTGCCAGTCCGGATGCTGTTGAAGAGATAGGGGAACGAGGTTATGAGACCGCAGGACAATGTTATATAGAAGAGGGTATAAGATCAGTATGGGATATATTTAATGATGTCATGACCGGATTTAAACATTGAAGAAGGGGATATAAAGTGGATTTTATATTTTATAAGGCGCGATATCAATTCGAACTTACAGGAAAGAAAGCGAGAGACCTTCATGAATTTCTTGCCGTTATAAAAGAGATTGATGAAAGTGCCATCTTCGACCATATCTATCACGCGCTGCTCGATTACCATCTCCTTCCCCTGGAGTATCCGAATGATTTTGCGTACTGGATCGCTGATGTGCTGCACGAGCCTGTTCTTGCCGAACGGCTTGCAGACCTTGATCTGCGTGAATTTCACGATCTTGGAGCGCTTAGAAATAAATTAATCGAGATTATTGAGGATTATCTGGCAATGCATGATGTGACCAGCAGGGCTGACATCGGTCAGGAATTTCATTTTGTCAGATGCATAAGCGTTGTCTTTCCAACAAGATATGTGGCAACAAACATGAACGAGGCACTGGAAACATTAAAGGAGATTGATCTGGATTCGATATTCTATTATTTCATAGCAAGCAGGCTGCTTGGTGGAGGGCACTACAAAGCATTATCACAGTGGATACTCGATAATGATAGCCATGGACTGATGGAAAAACTGGATAATCTGTATCCTTACGGCTTTGCAAACATAAATGCTATGAGAGATGAGATCGTGAGGATTATAGAGGGATATTTCTGGGAGCATCTATGAACGAGAAGAGATCAGTCTGGGATTATAAGGACATCGTTGGGAGAGGTCTCCTCGAAGATCTTGAATCGCTTGCGGAACATATTCCTGGCAGTGTCCAGCACATCAACGCCACCTACACCGGCGGGGGTGTGGCAGAAATTCTGAGCAGCATGATTCCACTATTTAAGGGGTTGGGCATTGAAACAGAATGGAACGTGATAAGAGGGGATGACGAGTTCTTCTCTATTACGAAGAGTTTTCATAATGTGCTTCATGGCAGGGTGGAGGATGCTGTCGATATCCATGCACATAAGCACGTCAGCGTGCTGGATGGTCTTGAAAGGCAGATCAACGAGTTGAACAGAAGAAAGGATATGCTCGAGACATACCTGCGCTGGAATAAGATCAATTCCGAAGAGATGGATTTCGATTACGATTTTACATTCATTCACGATCCCCAGCCAGCCGCGCTGATCGATGCGAAGCGGAAGGGGAACTGGATATGGAGGTGCCATATCGATGTTTCGAATCCCGACGCTCTCGTCTGGAACTTTCTCAGGGAGTCCGTTTCAAGGTACGATGCATCAGTCTTTTCCACGCCACTCTTTACCAGACCGGATCTGAGACTCAGGCAGTTTCTTGTGCCGCCATCCATCGATCCGTTGAGTGACAAGAACATCGAACTTTCGCAGAGCGAGATTGGCAGGGTGCTTGATAAATATGAGATTACCCCTGATAAGCCAATTATAACGCAGATATCAAGATTTGATCGATTGAAGGATCTGCCAGGAGTTATAGATGCATACAAACTGGTAAAAAAGAGGATAGATTGTCAGTTGATCCTTGCCGGAGGGGTTGCAGCGGATGATCCTGAAGGGATGGGTGTTTATCATGAGGTCATGAAGAAAGCAGACAGTGAAGCGGATATCCATGTACTGCTCGGATCTCCACCGTTCACTGATATCGAGATCAATGCGTTCCAGCGGGCATCAACCGTCATCATGCAGAAATCACTGAAGGAAGGTTTCGGACTGGTTGTTTCAGAAGGGTTATGGAAAGGAAAGCCTGTTATCGGTGGAGCGACCGGTGGAATCCCGCTGCAGATAATAAATGGCGTTACAGGCTATCTTGTGCATTCGGTTGAGGGAGCCGCTTACAAGATTGCAAATCTCCTGAAGGATCCGGAACTTGCCAGAAAGCTTGGGGAGAATGGGAGGGAGCATGTCAGGCACAATTTCCTGATAACAAGGCATCTTAAGGATTATCTTCTTGTCATGCTCAGTCTTGAGAATCCATCCGGAATTATCAGGTTGTAGAGTATCTGCATACTCTGTCAGATGACATCTCCCCTTCCAAATGAACAAGTGATAGAATAAC
>JAYEGV010000003.1:0-2463 GCA_034659235.1 Methanobacteriota archaeon | reverse complement strand
CAACCCCAACCTTTATAGTCACAAAATCGCTAGGTACAAAGAAAGAGGAGCATATAAATGGTAACCAAACCTGCAAAGATGTACCGCAAATTTGAGCGGCCATACACCCGTCGTGAGTACATGGGCGGTGTTCCTGGCAGCCACATCGTAAGCTTTGACATGGGCAACCTCACCGAGCAGTTTCCGGTTTCAGTATCCCTGATTGCAAGAGAGAGCTGTCAGATAAGGCACAACGCGCTCGAGGCTGCGCGAATTACTGCGAATAGGTACCTGCTCAGGGACGCAGGGCGTGCAAATTTCCATCTGAAACTGCGTGTATACCCGCATCAGGTATTAAGAGAGAACAAACAGGCAACCGGTGCAGGCGCTGACCGGGTATCCAGCGGAATGCGACATGCATTCGGAAAACTGGTCGGAACAGCAGCACGGGTGCATACCGGACAGCGGGTGTTCACGGTATCGGTGCGACCACAGCAGTTTCAACAGGCAAAGGAAGCAATGAGGCGTGCAGGATATAAACTGCCCACACCAGTCAAGATTGTGATCGATAAAGGGCAGGAACTGGTTCAATGACGGATTATACAAAAAGTCTTGACCGGGCATTCGAACAGATGCCAGATTATCTGACCACAGATGTGCGTTTTTCCATTCCGGAACCAGAGGTAATTATAGAGGGGAAAACCACCGTTTTAAGGAACTTTCTTGAAATCACTGATACCCTCAATCGAGACCCGACCCATGTACTGAAGTATCTGTTGAGAGAATTGGGAACAGCAGGTAAGATCGATGGAAATCGTGCGATCTTCCAGGGCAAATTTACCGCTCAAATCGTCCAGTCCCAGATCAGTGCTTATGCCGATGAGTTTGTGATATGCTCGGAGTGTGGTCGTCCTGACACTGAGCTCGTGCGGAATGATCGTGTACTGATGCTGAAATGCGCTGCATGTGGTGCACATCGACCGATCAGAAAACGCAGGGTTCGTACAACGGAATCAAAGGATGCGATAGAAGAAGGCGGGGTATACGATGTTAAGATCATTGGAGTCGGGAAAAAGGGCGATGGTTTTACCCACGTCGATAAATATACCATTTACGTACCGAAAACCATCAAAGGCGAGATCGTGTCTGTAAAAGTTAACAGAGTTTCCGGTACGCTCGCATTCGCTGAGATACTCGAGCGAAAATCGCAGGAATCAACGTGACTATGAGATGAGCGAAGAGGACGAGTTCTTTGATAACCGGCGCAAGGTGTTGTTTGTTGTCAATCTACTTGTAGACAACACCGAATATATCGAATACATGAGATCAAAGGGATTGAGCGGCGTCCAGATATCCGATATCATCGATATGTCCAAGAACATCTCGGGGGTGATCGATGAGTCTGAGATTGTGCAAACAATCGATCAACTGTTACGTGAAGAGTTACTGATCTCAAAGGGCGGCGGAACCGTGATAAATCCAAATCCCCCTATTTCGGTAGATTCGGCAGGTATAGAGATTAAGATCGAAACGGTCGGGTATGAAGATGTAGAGCTACCTCCGGATACAGCGACACCCTGAAGCATTAAATCATACGTCTGAGCCGCTCGATCCGCTTTTCGATCGGGGGGGGTGCTGAAGAGATCCTCCAGCGATGTTTCGCACAGCGGATTTATGATGAATAGATGTGCTGTTGCCATGTTCACATCAGTTCCGCTGGTATGCGCAATGCTATGATCCAGTTTCCGGAATGCTGACGCAAGCGCCAGTGGTTTTCCGGAGATCTCTGCCCCGTTTGCGTCTGCAAGATATTCTCTTGATTGCGAGCTCGCAAATCGGATGATCATCGCAGCAATCGGCGCAAGTACTGCCATAAACAGCACTCCCTGAATCTCGCCCCGGTTCCTCTCATATTCAACGACTGGTGTGGATTGCGCCCATGTTTCAATCATCACACCTGCAAGCGTGTCACGATTGCGTATATGCGCAAGTTCGTGGGAGAGGGCACTGTCTAAAAATCCAGTGATTTATCACCGCGGAGATCGCAGAGGACGCAGAGTTTTAAGACTGTTCCAATCCTCGCTGGGTTTTCTGATGTCTCTGCGTTCTCCGCGTACTCTGCGGTTAAACTTAAGGATATAGTGGTTTCACTGGAAAAATCAACAGTGTCATGGGAGAGTACGGCTTCGAGTTCATCTTCTGTCAGCAATTCGAGGATCGGGGTCGTCAGAGCGACAGCGGCATGCTTCGGATCTCTGCCGGTTGCAAAGGCATTTGGCATCCGGGACTTTATGGTATAGATTCTCGGCATCGAAATTTCCGCACGCACCGCAAGTCTGCCGACGGTGCAGAGCAGAATCTCACGGACGTATGTTCTTATATGGGCTTAATGCATTCCATTTATTTATGATGCAAGCGAAGGTTCAGAGGCTGGCGCAATCGAGCGCAGGGGATTGATGATGAAGAAAAGTATATATCGACAGT
>JAYEGV010000002.1:0-16549 GCA_034659235.1 Methanobacteriota archaeon | reverse complement strand
CAAAAAATTTACCGTAATCTTTATATATTAAAATACGGAATAGAGTTGGTGCTTACTTAGTAAATAACAGGTGATGACATGACCATGACGAAAGAAGATGTAATGAACGCAGTCAAGGAGAGGAACGTAAAGTTCATCAGACTGTGGTTTACAGACATTATGGGCGTTCTGAAGAGTTTTGCGATCACGAAAGAGGAACTTGAGGGCGCGCTCGAGAACGGAATGGGTTTTGACGGCTCATCGATTGCTGGCTATCAGGATATCGAGGAGAGCGATATGGTTGCAATGCCAGACACATCGACCTTCCAGGTGCTTCCGTGGAGACCACAAGAGGATGCGACCGCACGGATGTTTGTGGATGTACTGACTCCGGACAGGAAGCCGTACGAGGGCGATCCAAGATACGTGCTCAAGAGAAATCTTGAGCAGGCAGCGAAGATGGGGCTTACGATGTATGTTGGACCTGAACTTGAATACTTCTACTTCAAGGACTCGGAATCACCGGAAGTCCTTGATAGGGGTGGGTACTTTGATCTGACACCGCTCGATCTTGCAACCGATTACAGGAGAGAAACGGTATTTGCGCTTGAGAAGATGGGAATAAGGGTGGAGTATAGCCACCATGAGGTTGCACCCTCCCAGCACGAGATCGATCTCAGATACACCGATGCGCTTGCCATGGCAGACAATGTGATGACATATCGACTCGTCGCAAAGGAGATCGCCCAGAAATTCGGCGTCTATGCAACGTTTATGCCAAAGCCGATCTTCGGGGAGAATGGGTCAGGTATGCACACCCACCAGTCGCTCTTCAAGGGCGATCGCAATGCATTCTTCGATGCGGATGATGAGTACACACTCTCTGATCTTGCAAAGGGTTATATCGCAGGGCAGCTCCGCCATTCGAGAGAGATCTGTTCGGTGTATGCTCAGAGCGTGAACTCATACAAACGACTCGTTCCTGGATTTGAGGCACCGGTCTACATCGCATGGGCACGGCGTAACCGGTCTGCGCTCATACGAGTGCCGATGTACCAGCCAGGCAAGGAGCTTGCAACACGGATGGAATATCGTGCTGCTGATCCGGTCTGCAACCCATATCTCACATTCGCTGTGATGCTTGCGGCAGGGCTCGAGGGCGTCGAGAAGGGGTATGAGCTACCAGATCCGCTTGAGCAGAACATCTACACGATGACAGAATCGGAGAGGAAGAATCTTGGCGTCGAGTCGCTCCCTGCAAATCTGGGCGAAGCGATCGCAGAGACCGAGAAGAGTGAGCTTGTACGGCAGTCACTCGGAGACCACACCTTTGAGCGGTTCATCTCGCTCAAGAAGCAGGAATGGGATGATTACCGGATACAGGTCACGCCTTACGAGATTACGAAGTTTCTGCCTGTGATGTGAGCAATCCGAAAGTCACAAGTCTGCGCAACCATCGCACAATCTGCTGTGCAGACTTGTGGTCTTGCCCTCGATGATACGGAAAACCGGCAGTCATAACCTCTTCCTGAAATCCGGATCACGCATCAGACACGATTCTGCATTGTACACCGGATCCTTTCTGATCCGTTTCCATATCGTTCTGATGCTCTCCTCCCTGATATTCCCATACGAGATCGGAATGCATGCGCAGGGCAGCACATCTCCTTCTGGTGTTACGTGAAGCCATCTTTTCCCTGCAAAGCAGCCTGTCGATCTCATCGCATGCGGTATCGAGAATACCCGCAAGCTCCTGTCAGCAATCGACCATTCTACGAACGAATCAAGGATTTCACGATCTTTTTTGCTCAGAACATCGTTTTCGTGATCGATCCACCTTCCTGTTGGCACGATCTCATAGAAGGAGAGTTCATGCACACCCAGTTTTAATGCCAGCGAATAAAATTCTCTCAGGTCACAGATGTTCATCGGAGATAGGACAACATAGATATCAACAAGCAGACCTGCTGCAAGCGAGTTTTTGATCGCAGCGATCGCATCATCGAATACACCGATTCTCCCTCTCATCCGGTCATGCTCATCCGGATACGGACTATCAAGGCTTACATTGACAGCAAACAATCCCGCATCCTTAAGCGATACAGCTTTCTCTATTGTAAGTCCTGTTCCGGATGTGAACACGGTTGAGATCGCCTTATCCGGATCTACGTGCTCGACCACTCGAACGAGCTCCGGGTACATCATTGGCTCGCCGCCATCGAAGATGATCAGTGTGGTGCCCATATCGATCACCTGATCGATCACATCTTTCACCTCTTCTGGTGACAGGGATGCTCTATCGCCTGAATCCGGAAGCGCACAATGGATGCACCGGTTCGGACATTCCTCGGTGATGGAGATTGTGACCTGATCAGGAATGTTTTTGCCGAATCTGGCATTGAATTGGCTCTTGACAAGTCTATCAAACGCCTTTCCTGGTATCGGTGGCATCCATGTCGAGAAGATCAATTGTTCTTTATTTGAATCGATCGGAATCGAGTTTTTGAAGATATCAAGAAGATCTGACGTGAATGGTTTTATCAGAGGAGCAAGCGCACCGCTCATGGTTATGCTGCTATTCGCGTCCAGATAGACACTGAACCATGGGCGTTTATACAACGGATACATGATACTCTTGAAATTCACAGGTTCGGTTATAAATCTACGTCCTGCGGAAATATTATGGGATCGGGAATCAACCAGATGTTCATGTCTGAAATATCCGATCTTGGCGCGTTCACCACACAGGCAAGAGAGATTTCATCCAGAAGCCGCGAGATAGCAAGAAACATCGTCGGCGATACCGGATATGATGACCGGATACGGCAGCGTTGTGTGATCGCAACAGGCGACCCCGGATTTGCCGACCTGCTTCGATTCGAGAATGATCCGGTTCGTGCAGGAATCGATGCTGTCAGACATAACAAAGACATTTATACCGACATCAGAATGGTTCTTGTAGGAATCACACGAGTCGGTCATAACTGCAGGATTACCTGCGTACTCGATGTTGCTTCCGGCAGGAGACTCGCGGATGATCAGGGACTCACCAGAACATCAGCAGGATTCGTGGCACTGGAGCATGATCTGGATGATGCGATCATCGTGATCGGGAACGCACCATCAGCCGCGCTCGCTGTATGTACCCTGATTGAAGAGGGAATCACTCCGGCACTCGTGATTGGGACACCGGTTGGTTTTGTGAATGCTGCCGAGTCAAAGGAGGCGTTGCGCAGCCTGAATATTCCATCGATCACATCTATTGGTACCAGAGGCGGAACGCCGGTTGCAGTTGCCTGTATGAATGAACTGGTTGCAATAGCTATTGCGGGAGAAGGGACATAGACCATGATTAACCATCTCCTGTTGTTGCTGATCATCCTTGCTTATCCTGTGAATTGCGCCGATACAACCAATCAGACGCAGGTACTGATCGATGGAGAGGGTTATGTTCTGGCAAACAACGAACGGCGAACATTCTATCAGGGATATACCATCGTTATCAAGGGCGTGGATACGAAAGGAGATAAAGCATGGATCGAATTGCTGCAAAACGGAATAACTGTCAGTTATGGCATATTCGAAGCAAAAGATCATCTTATTTATGCAAAAGAGGATGAAATATTTAATATGAGTATCGACCATATATATGTCGGATCAGAGAAGGATCTCATCTTCTTTTATGTGCATCAGTATCTTGATCCGGATTTGCCAGAAACGATGCCAGCCCCGACACCAGTACCGAACGCCTCCATCCAAAATGCCACGTCCATACCATCAGTCGTTCAGAGGCAGAATTCGACTTCGGTTCCGGGGTATGGCGCGTGTGTGGCGATTGGAATGCTTATGTTATCGTATCTGAGACTGTTAACGAAGGATCGTTCTACACATTCATCATAAAGGTTTTATATCAATCACATCAATATCATCAAGTGATGGGGTTCAGCATCCACAAAAAACTGGTTATCTGGTTCGTGTTTGTCTCAGTGCTGTCGCTGGGTCTTGCAACCTTGATCGGAGTCCATTCCATCGATACCATCGTTATGGATCAGGCACAGGACAAGGTTAAATCGGATTTAAATACCGCAAATGAAGTATATAATTACAAGGAGGAAAAAATCAGGGATTCTGTTCGATTCACAGCGAATCTGGAATTGATTCAAGATGCAGTGGTCAATAACGATACCGATTTTTTAACATATAAATTGAAGAGAATCATGGATGACGAGAATCTCGATCTTCTTGTGATAACCGACTCTGACGGAACGGTGGTTGCGCGCGGGCAGAATGATGTTTGTGGAGATTCACAGGCAGATGACCCGCTGGTGATGCGGGCTCTCGCTGGCAGTACTGTAGTATCAACCGAGATCGTTCCGGAATCAAAACTGCTGCTTGAAGGAGAAGATCTCAGAGAGCGTGCAGCGATGGAGTTCGTATACACACCAAAGGCGAAGCCGACATCGAAGACCAATGAAACATCAGGGATGATGATCAGATCTGCTGCCCCAATCTACCACAACAACACACTCGTTGGGGTGATCTATGGCGGGCACCTCATCAATCGAAACTACGAGATCGTGGACCGGATCAAGAACATCGTTTACAGGGACAAGGTATACGAAGATCGTGATATCGGAACGGCAACGATTTTTCAGGGAGATTTGCGCATCTCCACCAATGTTCGTGATAGCAGTGGCGATCGTGCGATTAGAACCCGGGTTTCGGAAGAGGTATACGATGCGGTACTGGTATCCGGTGAGAAATGGATCGATCGCGCCTTTGTTGTCAATGCGATGTATATAACAGCTTATGAGCCGATATATGACATTGATGACAATGTAATCGGGATACTATATGTTGGAATGCTTGAAAAACCATTTATCGATCTGGAACAGAAGATGCTTACGAAATTTGCCGTTGTTATCCTTGTTGCAGTTATACTGTCCTTTCTCATCGCGGGTGTTCTTGCGCGCAACATCTCCGAGCCAGTCTCTGAGCTGGTACGCACCACCAGATCAATAGCTGACGGTGATCTCTCAAACCGCGTAGATGTAACACGCGGCGATGAGATCGGAGAACTTGCAGTCGCGTTCAACCGGATGGCAGACGTTCTGAAGAAAAATGCCGATGCTATCAGGGAGAAAACGGCAGAACTGGAGCATGCAAACATTGAACTGAAGGAAACGGATCGATTGAAGTCCGAATTTATCAATATAGCATCTCACGAACTGAGAACCCCGCTCACCACGCTCAAAGGTTATCTCGAACTCGCGCTGGATGGTACACTCGGTGGGTTCACAGATGTTCAGACGACCAAATTGAAGATCATGAACAGAAATGCGGATCGCCTTCTTGGTCTGGTCAATGACCTGCTGAACCTATCTGAGATCCAATCGAGGCAGATGCATCTCATGAAAACGAATATATCGCTCAGAGATATGATGGATGATGCGATAGAACGCATAAAACCACTCGCTGATTCGAAGGGACATGAGATACTGGTGGATATCAGAGAGAATATGATCATAACCTGTGATCGGGCAAGGATCGTATATGCGCTGCGCCATCTGCTCGATGATGCGGTGCGATACACACCGGAACCGGGAACCATCAGGATCACTGCTGAGGATAAGATCGATGACGTACATATCCGTATCTCAGATACAGGAGTCGGTATCCCGGAGAATGAACTTGAGAATATTTTCATACCATTTTATGAACTGAAAGGTTCGATGCAGCACGCAACAGGCACATCAGGTCTTGGACTATCGATCGTAAAAGGCATCGTCGAGGCGCACGGCGGCGTGATCTGGATCAAGAGTAAGATTGATGCCGGGACGATATTCCATATCGTACTGCCAAAGGGGTGAGTTATGAAACTGAACATCTGCAACAGACTGACCATCGGATTTGCGATTTTGACGCTCGTCATCGCCGCTGTGGTTGGTATATACCTGTTGAATGTTATTGGTCATGACCACCGTTCAGAAGAATGTGCAGCACGATCTGGATGCGGCATGCAATATACGATTACAAGGAGGAGAAGATCGAATATCAGATGCGTAAACTGGATCTGAATGAACTGATCACAGAGTCGATCGAAAACCTGAGACCGCTTATTGATGAGAAGAATCTTGACATTGGCAATAGATCTCGGAGATGTGCCGGCAGTGACTGGCGACCGTGATCGGTTGCATCAGGTGATAATCAATCTGGTCAGTAATGCGATCAAGTTTACACCAGAGAACGGAAGAATCCGGGTTACAACAAGACTCACCGAATCAGGTGTCGAGGTGAGCGTCCGCGACACCGGATACGGTATTGCGCCAATGAATCTGGCGCATGTCTTCGATGAATTCAAGCAGATCGGAAGAGGAGAGGGTACCGGACTCGGGCTTGCGATTGCAAAGAAGATCGTAGAGGGACATGGCGGTAGGATCGGAGTAGAGAGCAAAATTGGAGAAGGTAGCGTCTTCACGTTCCGATTACAGGCAGCGGACCTGGATCCGTAAAAACTAAAAACAGGTGCGGTCGTTCAGATATGTGTGTCAAGAACGACCTGAGCGCTGCCATCATCGAATGTCGCAGCAATGACTACATGATTTCGTGGGAAGGATCCACCGCCTGTGTATGTCCAGCCCGAACCAGCATCAAGCTGGTATTCCAGTGGTGGATCTGCTGGATTTCCATCTATGGTTGCGTTCAGATAACGCAGAGAATCAGTACCTGGTCCTCCCATGAATGTGAAATCAATTGCTGTTGAGTTTATTTTCTCTGCATTCACCATTACCAGATTCATCTGGGGTATGCTGCCGCTCATTCCATAAGCCATCGACCCGACAATCGCTGCCAGCGCAACAGCGATCGCTACCATCAAGAGGACACCGATAACCTCTGAAACGGCATATTCGTCCTTTTTAAGATTTTTCTTTTCCATAATTTTCTCCTTTCGGTTATTTGTTCTGGGTATACTGCAGGTTGTCGCCGCAGTTGGTAATCAAACATCATCATTCCATATAAAGCTATTGATTTATCATCTATATTCCAAAAATGATGGCAAATAGTTATCTACATCCTCAGTCACGGTATGGAGACGTTAGTCCATCATCGTCCCGATTCCCTCATCGGTGAGGATTTCGAGCAATAACGAATGCGGTTTGCTGCCATCGATGATGTGCACCTTCAGAGTGCCACCTCTGATCGCAGATACGCCTGCATGAACTTTCGGGATCATTCCCCCCTTAATCACACCCTTCTCGATCAGATCATCCACCTCTGATAGAGAGACATGCGATATACGCGTACGCTCATCGGACTCCTCGAGAAGCACCCCTGGCACATCAGTCAATAGAATCAATTTCTTTGCATGAAGAGCGGCAGCAATATCCCCTGATACGGTGTCCGCGTTCAGATTCAAACTGTTGCCAGCGAGATCGACAGCAATCGGTGCAATCACAGGAATATATCCTTGTTCTGAGGTGATCATAACGATCTCCGGATTGATAATCTCGGTCTCGCCAACCCAGCCCAGATCGATCTCATCTTCGGTGCCCTCAACGGTTACAGGTGCTTTCTTGCGGGCGAGGATCAGTTTTCCATCCTTGCCAGAGAGTCCGATGCCCTTGCCGCCGTATTTACATATCAGCGAGACGATTCTTGTGTTCACATTTCCGACCAGCACCATGCGCGTGATCTCAAGAGTCTCGTCATCGGTTATGCGCAAGCCGCCTGCGAATTCCGGTTTCTTGCCGAGGCGTTCCATCTTCTCTGATATCTCAGGACCTCCGCCATGCACAATGACCGGATGGATTCCGATGTGTTGTAAGAGGATCACGTCACGGACTATGTCGTCGAGAATCGCCGGTTCAACGATCGCATTCCCCCCGATCTTGATCACCATGATCGAACCAGAAAACTCCTGAATGTATGGCAGTGCTTCGATCAGAATATCTGCTCTCTGTGACATGGTCTATCCCATAATCTCTTTCATCCTCTTTGCAAGCATCAGTATCCCGATGGCAACGATTCCCATCCCAAGATTTCTGAGTAGACCTGCGCATGGAGTCTCAGTAAGCGCAACCACTATATACATGGTGTGTATCAGACAGCCGAGCAGAATGATGTACCAGCACTGCTTCCAGTAGACCAGTTTTGTTGATCGGACTGCGTAGATGCATGCATATATCCAGAATAACTCAATTATAAACCGTGTGATCAACTCTATGTCCGGCAGACATATATCAAACGCCATGCATTGATATCCATCCTCACATCATATAAGATACTATGCTCACTGAGGTGATCATCTGGTATGCGATGATATCGTTCATCGGCGCAGCAGCATTCCCGATCGTATCGATGGTCTGTAAGAACCTCTCTGATCATGGATACGGTATATCAAAGATCGTCGGGATATTGATGCTCGCATATCTGACATGGATTCTTTCCTATCCGCTATCCTTCAAGAGAGACGTGGTCCTGCTATCACTGGCGATTATATGTATTGTGTCGTTGTTATGCATTAAAAGCAGACCGCAGATAAAGTCGCAGATAAAGTGGGAAGTGATCATCAGAAATGAAGTTCTGTTCGTAATCGGTTTCATCATTTTCCTGATGATAAGAGCGTACAATCCGGAGATCACCACGTTTGGCGAGAAGTTCATGGACTTTGCGTTCCTGAATGCTGTCATGAGAAGCAGTCACTTCCCGCCTCATGATCCATGGTTCGCTGGAGGCTTATTGAATTTTTATTATTATTTCGGATATCTGATCGTTGCGGTATTGAGCAAACTTTCTGACATTCCCACAACGATCACATACAATCTCGGACTGGTCACGTTCTCAGCGCTCGCGGCAAACATATCATTCGGAATCGGATACGATCTGACAAAGAAGATGAGATACGGAGTATCAACGATGATCTTTGTTGTCTTCATCGCAAACCCGTACATCGTATTTAATATGGCGGGCAGTCTCCTGCATCTTCCGGTAGCCAATCATGCGCAATTGTTCGGATTCTGGGCTTCCACAAGGGTCATACCGAACACGATCAACGAATTTCCATATTTCAGTTTTATCTTCGGAGATCTGCATCCGCATGTCGTCTCGATTCCGTTTCAGTTGCTTGTACTGGCACTCTTGTTAAATATTTATAAATCTAATAATAAGGGAATGAATATATACGGGGAGAACCGGATTCATGTTCTTGCTGGTATAATCATATCCGCACTGAGCATCGGTGTATTATTTCCGATGAATGCATGGGATTATCCGACATATCTGGTTCTTTTTATTATTATCGTTTCGGTTCAGCAATACCGTGCTGCCTGTATTAGAAATGCTTTAATTCCTATTATAAGCGTTTTGATTCTAAGCATTCTTCTCTTTACTCCCTTTTATCTGGATTTTTACGGCGCAGGAGCGTCTGGAATCGGAATTGCACATCAAAAAACGCTGCTGATCAATTTCATCGAGATCTTCGCACTGTTTTTATTCCTGATATTCTCATCCTTATTTTCACATTCGGATCTCGATAGAAGATATGTGATCGCTTTAATCCCGCTAGCCATCCTTTCTTTACTCTTTTTTCAGATACTGATCATCATTATTCCACTGATCATATTATGTATATATTTATTTAATAACAATACAAAAAATAATCAATTTGTTCTGGCTCTCGTACTGGTTGGTTCACTGCTTGCCGTCTTCTGCGAGGTTTTCTATCTCAATGATCGCCTCGGTGCGCCAAACGAGCGCATGAATACGGTATTCAAGTTATACCTGCAGATCTGGATTCTATGGGGAGTCGCAGCCGGATACTGTCTGTATGATCTATCGTTAAAGCACCTCAGCAGCCGGAAAAGAACGATCTGGACGGTTCTATTCTGCATACTCATAGCATCATGCTGTATATATCCGTTCACTGCCACATACACAAAGATGAATATCGATCACAATCCGGCATCACTGGACGGGATCGCTTATCTGAACAGATCGGATAGAGGAGATTACTTCGCAATCTCATGGATTCGCAGGAACATCACCGGAACGCCAGTCATAATAGAGGCACCTGGCAGGTGTTACTCTACCGATTCAAGGGTCTCAGCATTCACAGGTCTGCCAACTGTAATCGGCTGGAGAGGGCATGAGATGATGTGGCGTGGGAGTTACGATGACATAAGAGTCAGGGCAGAGGATGTGGATAAAATTTATAGTACTGAGCATATTGATACGATAATTGATTTATTAAATAAATATAATGTAACTTATGTTTATATCGGGGCAACCGAACGTGCACGATACAGAAAGGGTCTGGACAAGTTTGAGGATGAGGATTATTTCGAGTGTATTTATATAGGATCAGTTCGAATATACAAATGTAAACTCTTCACAAAAGTTTGATTGAAAACTGTAAGCCCTTCGGCTTTGTCTTCGGGCAGGAGGAGTGCAAAATTCCGCCAGCAGTTTTACTCGAATTTTTGTGAAAAAACGCAAGCATAAAATTAAAATGCGGTGGCTATAATGCAAGATAAGAGATTGATGGAGAGGATAGAAACCGGCATACCAGGATACGATGAATTACTTGGAGGCGGCTTCTTCGAAGGGTCTGTAAACGTGGTTATTGGTGGAACAGGTACCGGTAAAACGGTTTTCGGTGGTGAATTCATATACAATGGCGCCAAAGCCGGTAAGAAAGGAATGATCGTTCTCACATCAGAAGAAGCCGAATACATAAAGAGAGAATGGTACACGTCGTTTGGCTGGGATTTCTGGGAACTCGAAGAGGAAGGTAAGGTCGTCTTTGTTGATATAGCGGATCCGAGTTTGCGGCTGCAGAAGACCGTGGAGATCGCACCGGATGAACTGATCAAGAGTTTTAAGAAACTCCTAGAAAGTAAGATAAAGAGTGTGAATCCGGATTTGATCTTCATCGACTCGCTTGAAGCGCTGTTTCTGGCTATAGAATCGAAGTACAAGTTGAAGAGCCTGGTTGATGACGTCTTCAATGTCCTGCGGGAGGCTCCTGCCACATGTATGATTGCTGCTGGCGTCATCTATGGTGTGGATGAGATCATCGTATACAGTGCTGATTCGATCACCAATGTGGGCATGGTGCGTGTTGGCAACAACCTCCAGCGATCGGTTCACGTAGCAAAGCACCGGGGATCGGCTATCGTCAATCAGGTACGTGTGTTGCAACTATCAGACGATGGCATCGCTGTGCTTTCGCAGTCACCATATCTCGAGTTTTAGAATAGGTTCAGTATCCCTATGCTCGCACCCGTGACGATGATTCCGGCGAGCATGACACCTGCAAGGATGGCTATAAGCGCGTGTCTGAACTGTATCCCGAATACGAATGCTGCCGCGCACCCTGTCCATGCACCGGTGATCGGCAGGGGGACCGCCACGAACATGCAAAGCGCAATGGTACCGTATCTTTCAAATTTAGCATTGTGCCGGTGGTACGTGCGCGTGAACAGCCAGTTAAAGAAGACATCCCAGAAGACCCACCGCCGCAGATAAGTGGATACCGATTCAAGAAACAGCAGAAGCGGCACAACTGGCAGCATATTTCCGATCACTCCAAGCATGTACGCCATCCATGGATCCATGCCATATACATATATTGCGATCGGAATCGCTCCTCTCAGTTCTGCTATCGGCAGTGCCGCAATCAGTATGGTTGCAACCGAATGCGGTACCGATTCGAAGATTCTGAGGATAAAATCGATCATGTTTGTGATATTGGTGGGTGGGTGTATTTAAAGAACTGGTATCATGCCGCATAACGTTCTGCCGATCAATTGAACTTCATCGAAGCGCAGGTTTCAGAGATAAGAAAAAAAGCGAGGAGTTGTTGAGGAACGTATAAAACAAAATCAGCATCGATAGTCATATCTAATCGCATGACTCGACCGAATCACGACCGGCTGAGGATGGATTGATTACTCGATGGTGCACCTACTGAGGATCTTTGCTGCCACGGATGCGGCATCCTCAAGTGGAAAGTCGTCTGATGTGAGGGTATCAGCAAGTTTATCGAAGGTTACCTCCTTGCCGCCAACCTTGCATGCCATCTTCGTTCCGGGAGGGAATATCATCTTCAGATTGCTCTTATTGTTCACTGGAAACTTGCATGCTGCACCGGTTATTATCTCAACGATCTCCAACTTGAGTTTCTCCAGTTCCGCAAGCGGTCCATGTAACGAGTCTTCATAAGCGAGTTTGGGGTCTTCAGCCATTTTGATCACCACGAATGCAATCATTCTCTCTATTGATAAATGTTGCGATGATCACCGCTGCCTTTCCGCAGCCATCTTCAACACAGTAAGCGCTGGCAGTTCCTTGCCTGCGAGGAACTCAAGCATCGCGCCGCCGCCTGTGCTGATATAGTATATGCCATCCAGCGCCTGGTACTTTGCAGCAGCCGCTATGATGTGACCGCCACCTATGACGGTATGTCCTCCGGTCTCTGCCATCGCTGATAACAGCGATTTCGTACCGAGTTCGAATTTCGAATCCTCGAACCTTCCAGGGGGGCCATTTGCCACGATCGTGCCTGCATTTTTGATCTCTCTGGACTGGATCGCAATCGTTCCTTCACCGATATCAAAGATCTGATGTTCATCCGGAAAGTCATTGACCGTGTGCTCGACGCGCATACCATCGACATCCACTGCAACATCAACAGGTGTTTCGATCCTTCTGCTATAGTCTGCTATCAGCGCTTTCACATCATCGATCATCTTGTGCGGTGCGTTCTGTTCGATGAAATCGCTGCTCTTTCCAAGTTCATAACCCCGTCCCATCAGAAAGAGATTTCCGACCACACCAGATACCAGAACCTTGTCAGCGATATCATGTTCAAGTACATGTTTGATCAACTCAACCGTGCCATTGAACTTTGCACCGCCAAGCACAAAGATCTGTGGTCTCCCGTCACCTTCGAGAACCTTTTCTAGAATTTCAATCTCTCTCTGCATTAAACGACCGGCAACCGAAGGCATCACCATCGGAAATCCAACGATCGATGGCTGGGAACGATGTACCGCGGCGAATGCATCGTTCACAAACACATCACACAACGGTGCGAGGCTCTTCACAAGCAGGGTCTCCTTCTGCACCTCAGCAGGGCGGTTGAGTACTTCTTCCGAGAAAAATCGAACGTTTTCGAGCACGAGCACCTCACCTTCTGATAGATCCTTGATCGCTGTCTTCGCTGCCGGTCCAAAGATATCAGGCATATATTTCACATCCTGCCTGACCAGTTCATTGAGGATTTCGGCATGCTGCTCAAGTGTTACAAAGTCCGAATCACCTGGTCTTCCCTGGTGCGCCAGTATCACGAGTTTCGCATCAACGAGATCATTGACCGTCTCCACATGCCCGCGGATTCTGGTGCTATCTGTGATCTCTCCGGTCGCAGGATCGATCGGCGAGTTTAAATCCGCGCGCATCAAAACAGTTTTGCCACTTGTTTCTATATCATCAAGGGTGTGTATTTTCATATATACCACCACGCTCAGACGTTGAGGGTTTATATTTCATATAAACCACTGGGTTCGTCCATTGATGCCACTCAATATAAACGTATCTGATTAAGTTTAACTTTGTTATATTTTTTTGCTGCGTTTTATAAATTCACAGCATCACAGACTCATCAGGCATCGCAGCATAAGGGATCGCACCGAGCGCGCCGATGATCCCGTTACCATCGAGCCAGACATCCGCACCGGCATCTTCGGCACATTCCATCGCATATTCCCGTGTCAAAACCTTGCTTTTGCATGCTCTTCCATAATCAGCAAGAACCGACCCATCAAAATCAAATAGCGAGACCATACCGGTCTCACCAGAGACCGAATATTCGGTCAGGAGATCACGAATCTGCGTAAGTGTCTGTTTCGCATCACCAAGAATTGCAAACTCAAGAGCTGTCGAGACACAGTTCTGCGTCTTCGCAGGCACCGGATGCAGTTGCACGATCGAATGGGACAGATACCGAGCAGCATCGCAGTCAACGGATCGTGCGATGTTATGTGCAAGGCACCATGTCGCGCCGACCTCCTTTGAATCGGTATCATCGATTCCCACGATCAACCGGCTCCGTCGTGGTAGAACAATCGTGCCGCTCCCAACCTTCCCGCCGCCGGATTCGCTGATCTCGGACCTGAGCACGCCGTAAGCTCCGGCACGGCAGGTGGTTGCGCCAACTCCGCCGCCGCCAAGACCGGCATACGTGATCTCGATCTCATTATCATGCACCGCAACAGTTTTGATTCCGGCTGCTGCATAAGACGCCTCAAGGACCAGATCGCACTCATCAACCCGACACAGATACCTGATGGTGTTCCCGATCACCTTTGTTGCGATCACCAGAGGGCTCTTTTTGTAATGGTACCGTGCCCATGCAGAGCCGCCATAGCAGCGAGAAAACTCGATGATCTCGACAAGGCTATCGTCATCGTTTCCGACAGCGTATATTGCCTGATACGGTACTATGTAAGGGTCATTGATCAGTTTCATAACCTCCTCTTCCCTTAAGATATCTCAGCAATCCTCCTGCATCGAGTAACTCCTGCATAAATGCTGGAATCGGGTTGAAATCGTATTCTTCTCCGGTTGTCAGGTTCTCGATCGATCCGTTCTCAAAATCGATCCGTAATTCATCTTCTCTGTGAACTTTTTCTGTAATCCCTGCACATTCGATCAGCGGCAGTCCGATATTGAACCCGTTCCGATAAAAGATGCGAGCAAACGATTCCGCAATGATGCATACCACACCGCACGCTTTTATTACCTGCGGCGCCTGTTCTCTCGATGATCCACATCCGAAATTCGGTGCGGAAACGATGATCGGATTCTGCACATGCTGGCTATCGGTGTAAAAATCCGGATCGATCGATTCAAAGGTATGGACTGCGAGTTTGTTCAGATCGAGTTCATCGTACTTGTACTTTCCTGAGATTACCTCGTCTGTGTTCGTATCCTGTGGGAATATCCGCAGTACGTTGCCTGTTATTGCTTTTGTGGTCATGGCATGTTACTTCCTTGGATATTATCAACGGTAGTAGTTTCTCTAATATATGTTGATCCTTTGTCTCAGTAGCCAACATTTTTCGGGACATCAGCATACAGTCGACAGAAGTATGTAAAATTCTATATTATTTTTTGTAGATGATTTATCGATGACGATTGGGCAAAGATATTAGGGAGGGGATACGCACACAGGTGGATCTGCTGAGGTGCTTAACCGAACACGTATGGAGATCAATCTTGTGTAATCTCGTGGTTAAAGTCCAAAACCCAACCTCAGGATCCGTTCACTTAAAATCCGCAGCCACGTCTCTTTTCCCAATCGCACGTCTGACATGATCGACGACATCCTCCAGCTCCGCATGTCCACATGCTGCAAGCAGATCGACGATCCTCCTCGATGCGGCACGTTTTCGTTCCTGCTCTCGCACCTGATAGACCCGTATCGCACGGAGGAAGTCGATCTTCCGAAACTCTGGCCAGAATGGTGCGCAGAAATATGCTGCGCACTCGCTTCCGTTTGCCTGCCATGGAAGAAAGTTCGAGGTGCGGATATCACCACCTGTGCGTATGATCAGATCAACATCCGGAATCGCAACCCCATTCGTATAGAGATGTTCTGATATGATCGATTCGTCGACATCATCTGCACGCAGTTCGCCAACCCTTACCTTGCGAGCCATATCAAGCACTGCATCAAGAATCTCACGCTGCCCACCGTAAGCGATTGCGATGTTCAGATAGATCCCATCGTAACCGCGGGTTGCATCTTCCACACGCTTTATCGCATCCTGCAGATCATCTGGCAGCAGATGCGCCTCCCCGATTGCCCGAACCCGCATGCGTCTTTCGTGAGTGCGAGGATCACGGATGAGTTCATCGAGTTTTTTTATGATGATATCGAATATCACGGCGCGCTCATCCTCGTTACGTGAGAAATTCTCGGTAGAAAATGCATAGATCGTTGTCTGTTTCACTCCAAGTTCCCAGCACCAGTCAAGGACTCGTTCGGTGGTTTTAGCACCGTACGCATGTCCCTGATGCCGTATGATGCCGAGGCGATCAGCATATCTACGATTTCCGTCCATGATCACAGCAATGTGATCTGGTGTGTGATGCTTTCTGATCTCACCAGTCAGTAAACGTTCATAACCCCGATATATTACATCGAAGAACATATCAATCAAGCTCCGGCACTGATCTGACCATAATAAGCATATTTGTCCTCCAATGTATATCTATTGTGGTTACCTGTGAGATTGATTCTCAGGGTGTTCATCAGTCCAATCGCTGATGTGCCCTGATCATGCAGATGTCTGAATATCTATTGTGTTGTATATTCCCCATTAAATAAGAACAATATCAGCATCACTTTTCTGATACTGTCTCTGTCTTTATGTAAATAGTTAACTATCCAGACCTCGATTGTCACTGCCGCAGTCTCGGTGGTGTACCGCCGACCAAAGTGCAAATCGACTATGACAAATTGGCATTGTGGTCGCACGGGACGACTCGCTGTGAGTTGGCATGA
>JAYEGV010000001.1:0-3403 GCA_034659235.1 Methanobacteriota archaeon | reverse complement strand
TGGACCCTGGTACACACGCGATTCTCAGAGTTCCGATGCGTGAACTGCACGTATCACTACCCATCCGCATGGATGACGGCTCTATCAAGGTATTTCAAGGATTCCGTGTACAGTACAATGATGTGAAAGGTCCGACAAAAGGCGGAATCCGGTTCCACCCGGATGAAACGATTGATACTATCCGTGCACTTGCTGCGTGGATGACATGGAAATCTGCTCTCGTTGATATACCACTCGGAGGTGCAAAGGGCGGTATCATCTGCAACCCAAAAGAACTGTCGCAGGGCGAACTGGAACGCCTGAGCCGGACATACATCGCCATAGTGTTTAAATTCATCGGACCGGATCAGGATGTCCCTGCCCCTGATGTTTATACCACACCTCAGATCATGGCATGGATGATGGATGAATACTCAAAGATTGCTGGGAAGACCCAGTTTGGTGTTATCACTGGCAAACCGGTCTGTGTAGGTGGCTCTGCTGGACGGACTGACGCAACAGCCCGCGGCGGCTGGTACTGCGTGCGTGAAGCTGCAAAAGAATTTAATATAAATTTGAAAGGCGCTACAGTGGCAATACAGGGCTATGGTAATGCCGGATACCATGCCGCATTACTCGGGCAGACCCTCTTTGGCTCAATGATCGTGGCTGTCAGTGATAGCAAGGGCGGCATATTCAACCCAAGCGGTCTTGATGCGCAGGCGGTCTATGAGCACAAGGCAGAAACAGGTTCGGTCATCAACTTCCCGGATTCCGAGCCCATAACAAATGTTGACCTCCTTGAACTTGATGTGGACATCCTCTGGCCCGCTGCTCTTGAGCATGTGATAACCGAAGAGAACGCTCCAAATATCAGGGCAAAGATCATCGCAGAGGCTGCCAATGGACCAACCACGCCAGAAGCAGATGATATTCTGTATGAAAAAGGCGTTCATGTGATACCGGATTTCCTGTGCAACGCCGGCGGAGTCACGGTTTCATACTTCGAGATGGTACAGAACTTCAATATGTACTGCTGGTCTGAACGGGAGGTTCATGAACGTCTGGATGACAAGATGACTGCTGCATATCACGCTACACTGAGGGGTTCCAAGAAGTACGGCGTAAACATGCGGCGTTCTGCATATGTGGTTGCTATCGAGCGTGTCGTTGAGGCGATGAAGACTCGCGGGTGGGTGTAATACCCACCCCCTGACTGGAGACTTGAGGATTTCACAAGTTTCCGTTTCCGCGGCATCCGTGCACACGCCTATCGTAGAACATAATATCATGACCTCTCCTGACGATCCCCAGATCCAGCGGAAACTGATTGCGATTCTGCGCGTGATAAACGAACGTGGGGGTGCCGTGGGTGCACGGGTCATCTCGGACATGCTTAGGGAGCAGGGGTACTCTCTTGGAGAACGCGGCGTGCGATATCACCTGCGCATCCTCGATGAGCGTGGACTCACCGAAGGACATGGATATGCCGGCAGAACGATCACCGAACTTGGCAAAAGGGAGATCGAAGAGGCATTGGTTCAGGATCGTATTGGGTTTGTGCTTACTCGAATCGAAAGGATGATCTGCCATACCGATTTTGACCTCACATCGGAGATGAGGCAGGTAATTGCCGATATGACCCTCGTCAAAGAGGAGGATTTTGATGATGCGCTTGAAATTCTGCGGCATCTAAAAGAGCACGGCATGGGTTGCAGGATTAAAATCATCGAAAAAGACGCATCTGAACTCATGATTGCAATTCCAGATGAATACATCGGGATTGTAACGGTTTGCAGTGCAACGTGTGACGGAATTCTTCTGAAACATGGCATTCCGGTCAACACTATGTACGGCGGCATGCTGCGGTTCGATAAAAATCAGGCATCGTGTTATACCGATCTGATCGCCTACACAGGCACAACCATCGACCCGATGAAGATCTTTCTCTCACGGAGGATGACATCGGTGCTGGACATTGTCGAGACCGGAGATGGGGTTCTACTTGCAAATGTACGAGAGGTTCCGGACTTAGCCAGAGACGAAGCATCAATGATTCTGGATCGTGTCGTAGAGGCGGGTATCATTGATCACTACGAGATCGGAGCCCCTCACAGCCCGGTTCTCGGTGCGCCTGTTGATGCGGGCATGACTGGAATCTCCGTATCATCCGGACTGAACGCCATTGCAGCCATTCAGGAGGTGGGAATTGCAGTCACGGTCGAACCGGTTGCTGCGGTGATGGATTATTCGGAGTTTGAGACGGTCTGAAGATTCGGTGTGCGGGGGCAGAAGCGCCCTTGTCCGCAGCCCTACGGGCTAATCACAGCAGGTGCTGAGAAGGAGTATCCGATAGACCTTTCGTACTTCAACATCATGGGTACAGCGGTCGGAGCACACGGAGTCGAGGCAACAAGCGATGCTGCGGTATTCTCGAATGTGAATCTTGAGGTTGCGATCGGAAGTAAGAAGGATATCAAGCTCAAGCTCCCGTTCATCGTCCCTGGTCTTGGCTCAACTGCTGTCGCCAAGAACAACTGGGAAGGGCTTGCAGTCGGGTGTGCGATCACAGGAATTCCGCTCACCATCGGAGAGAATGTCTGCGGAATGGATCCAAACTGCGTGGTCGAGGATGGACAGGTCACACACTCGGACGATCTCGAATGGAGGGTGAAGCTGTACCATGACTGGCAGCGGGACGGATACGCCGGAACCATCGTGCAGGCGAATGTTGAGGACACTGGTCTCGGTGTTCAGGAGTATGCGATCGAGAAACTTGGCATCGATACTGTTGAACTGAAATGGGGTCAGGGTGCAAAGGACATTGGAGGCGAGGTCAAGATCAAGGACCTTGCAAGAGCCCAGATGCTCAAGTCCAGAGGATATGTGGTCTTCCCAGACCCGATGGACCCGGAGGTTATCGAGGCATTCAAGCGGGGTGTTTTCTCAGAGTTCGAGCGGCACTCACGGGTCGGGATGGTCACAGAAGACGGCTTCATGGACTGGGTGCAGGAACTCCGAAACGCAGGCGCAAAACACGTATTTTTGAAGACCGGCGCATACCGCCCTGCTGATCTTGCACGGGCGATCAAGTTTGCATCAAAGGCAAAAATCGACCTCCTCACCGTTGATGCGGCTGGCGGCGGCACAGGCATGAGCCCGTGGAGGATGATGAACGAATGGGGCATGCCTCAGGTCGAGATATACTCATTGCTTTATAAATATGCGGATAAGCTTGCTGATATGGGTGAGTTCGTACCTGACATTGCGGTAGCTGGCGGAATCATCTTTGAGGATCAGGCATACAAGGGGCTTGCACTCGGTGCTCCTTATTTCAAGATCATCGGCATGGCGAGGGGACCGATCGCTGCTGCGATGGTCGGAAAGACGATCGGCAAAGCTGTTCAGAGTAAGGAGGTTCCGG